>JACXUF010000085.1 GCA_014764105.1 Sulfuricurvum sp.
GCTATGAGCGTAAAGTGCGTAACATCAGATGGTATTTATTATTACAGATTTAAGGGCCTATTTTGTTCGATTTTTTTAAAAAGAAAAGTGAAACGACACCTGTTGTTGAGGCAGTTGAAACTCCTAGAGACTTTACCAATTCGATAGGGATGGAGTTTCTTTATATCGACGGCGGTGAGTTTATAATGGGGCGCAATCCACAGTACAACGAAGGGGGTGATGTCGAATCTCCTGCGCATTCTGTCTCCGTCGACGGATTTTGGATTGCCAAATATCCAGTGACTCAAGAGCAGTATTTTAAACTCACCCGCGTTAACCCATCTTTTTTTAAAAATGATAAAGTTGAAGAGGAAAATTCGCGCCGCCATCCGGTCGAACAAGTGAGCTGGTTTGATGCCAAAGCGTATGTTGAATTGATCAACCGATATGAGGGGAAAACACGGTTTTATGCGCTTCCAACCGAAGCTCAGTGGGAATATGTCGCCAAAGCGGGGGGAAATACCCGATTTACATTTGGTGATTCCGAAGCGGTGCTTGATGATTATGCCGTTTACGAATATACCGCCAATGTCCGTACGGCAACAGTTGGCACAAAACTGCCTAACCGATTGGGAATATATGATTTGATTGGGAATGTGTGGGAGTGGTGTGAGGATGATTTTTTCGCCAATTATAATGGTGCCCCCGTTGATGGAAGCCCCCGCATCGGTGGAGCAGAGGGGGAATCGTTTAAAGTGAGACGCGGTGGAAGCTACAAAACGGGATATATGTGTCTGCGCAGTTCGTTTCGGGGGTATTCTCGCCCCGATTACGCTTCAAACGAAACGGGATTTCGTCTTGTTATCAACGGGAATCCGTTTAGCTAAACACACCGCTCTCATAAAGCCATTTTCCCTCCACTTTGAGGAAGCGGCTTTTCTCCCTCATTATCCCATCCGATAAGGTTGCTTCGAACGTTACAAACGCCTCCTCTTCACCATCAGCAAACTCGGTGATCTTTAAGCCTTGAAAATAGGTTGATTTGGCAAAATGATCTATCGCTTTTTGCCAGTCGGAGAGGGCGATGGATGCATCGGGGTTGTTGGGATGTGTGGTGGCAATAATGTATTCGATTATTCCCAGTGCATAGGCGCTGTAGCGAGATCGCATCAGCTTTAAGGCATTCGATGGAGGTATCCCTTTGTGGTAGGGCTGGCAACACTGTTTGTATTTTTTACCACTGTGACAGGGACAGGGGGCATTGAGTGATATTTTCATAGAGGAATATTACAAAATGCCAACTTTTTTACCTCTTAGGGAGTATGGGCTATAATTTCTCCCATGATATACGAAATAATTGCACTTATAGGGATAATTGCTACCGGAACCTTTATGTGGCTGTGGAATCAGTCCCGTCAACACTACGCGCTCCTCGAGGCGCGTACATTGCAACTCCAAGAGCTTTACATTCAAGAACAAGCTCTCAAAGCCAAACTCCAAGTTCAGCTCGACAATACCCAGAGTGAGTATCATTCACTGGAACGCGATTATGCGGTACTCCATACCAGAAACGAAGAGAATACCCGCGCATTTGAAGAGAAAATTCGTCTTTTAGATGAAGCCAAAGCGCAGATGAAAGTGCAGTTCGAACAGTTGGCGACACAGATTTTCGAACAAAAAGCAAAAACGTTTGATGAAGCGCATACCAAAGGGCTTGATCTGTTACTTAAACCGTTTCGCGAACAAATTGCACAATTCGCTACACAGAGTAAAGAGCAGTTTATCCACGATGCCAAAGAGCGTCAGAGTATCAAAGATGAAATTCTCCGCCTAAAAACCCTCAATGAACGGCTCTCTCAAGATGCGATCAACCTCACCCAAGCACTCAAAGGGGAGAACAAAACCCAAGGAAACTGGGGGGAGATCGTACTGGAACGTATCCTCGAAGAGTCGGGGCTGCGCAAGGGGCATGAGTATGAGATCCAAAGCACTCTGAGTGATGAAGATGGAAAAAAATTCCGTCCCGACGTCATTGTCCATTTGCCACAAAACAAAGATATTATTATAGATTCTAAAGTTTCGTTGGTTGCTTATGATGCGTTTATCCGAGCCGAGACCGATGAAGAACGATCTCATACTATCAAGCAACATCTACTCTCTATCCACTCTCATATCAAAGGGCTGAGCGGTAAACGCTACGAGCAGCTTAATGGTGTGCGTACTCTTGATTTTGTATTACTATTTATGCCGATTGAGGGGGCATTTCTCCTTGCATTGGAACACGATAATAGTTTTTTTAAGAGCGCGTATGAGCAAAATATCGTTGTTGTCTCTCCATCAACATTGTTAGTAACGCTTCGAACTATCGAGCATATTTGGCGAAGCGAGTACCAAGAACGCAATGCCAAAGCGATTGCCGAATCTGCAGAAGCGCTGTATGAAAAATTGGTGACATTTGTGGAAGATATGGAGAAAATTGGTGAACAGATCGGACGTACCCAAAAGAGTTACGATGCGGCAATGAACAAGCTCTGCATTGGAAAAGGGAATCTGATCCGTCGGGTTGAATCGATGAGGAAACTCGGGTTGAAACCCAAAAAGTTGCTTCCATCGTCATTGATTGAGAGGGATGATAATGAAGAAGATGATCTTATGGCTGATTTGAATGCAAAAAATTGAATCAAAGTTTTATCTATAACAATAAAAGTGATATGAGAATATCATGCAAAAAAATTTTTACCAAAACACCACGAGTTCACCACGAATTGATGATCGTTATTGACATTGTGAATAAAATTGAATACAATTGCTTTGTATTTAAAAACTGCCATTGCCCACTTGATGACATCAAGTGCAAAAAGGCTCGTTTCTGCCATATCCAAAAGATATGGCAAGCTTTAGAGGGTTGTAGGGAGATTTCTCCCTGATGCTTTGCGGGCTATAAGCGTAAAGTGTGTAATATCAGTGAATAATGGGGAATTATATTTATGAAAACAATAACTATAAGGGTTGATGATTCGGTTTATCAAATGATTTCGCGAGCGGCTTTGGGTGAGCGACGAAATATCTCCAATTTTATCGAGTATGCGACGTTGCAATATCTCTCATCTTCTCAATATGTCGATAATGCAGAGATGGCTGAGATTATAGCGGATAAAGAGTTGGTTCAGAATCTTAGACGTGGGCTTGAAGAGGCAAAAAACGGGGATTATACGATTGTCTGAGTTTTCTATTGCCGAAACGAAAGGTTTTGAAAAGGTCAAAACAAGCATCGATAAAAAGCTGTATATAAAAATTACGAATATCGTCTATCCACAACTTCGTCAAAATCCTTATTTCGGAACCAATATCAAAAAACTCAAAGGGGAGTTAGAAGGGTATTATCGCTACCGCCTCGGTGATTATCGACTTTTTTATGTTATCGATGATGGAAAAGTTGTTGTAGTGGTTGTTGATTTTCGACATCGTCAAAATGCGTATAAATATTGACCTTACGCACTTGATGAAATCAAGGGCAAAAGGGGGAGTTTTCTGCCATATCAATAAAGATATGGCAAGCTTTAGGGGATTGTGTGGAGATTTGTCCCTGCCACTTTGCGGGCTATGAACGTAAAGTGGGTAATATCAGTGAATAAAGAATATATGAGTTCCTGAGTCGATTAAGAATGACAAAATTAAAGGTGAGGAATTTTTACCTTTGAGTTAAGTAGCGCTCCGATGATAACCATCAGCACCATAACGGCATAGACTCCGATATAAGCCGATCCCAGCCAGATGATCCACAGTAAAATTGCCCCAAGCGGTGTCGGTACCCCAGTAAAAAACTTCGCCACTTCGCCCGCATCGGTATTGATGTTAAACTGAATGAGACGGCGCAGACCGCTGATAACGTAATAGATCGAAATCATCGATGCGACGATTAGCATAATCCCTGATAGTTGGGTATATACCCCCTGAAAGATAAAAAATGTTGGAACAAGTACAAAGCTCAAAAAGTCGGCAAACGAGTCAAGTTGAACGCCGAATTCGTTTGAGAGGTTGTATTTGCGGGCGACTTTACCATCGAATATATCAAACGCTCCACCCGCCCACGCCAGTGCCGCAGCGACTATGAAATGGTTTTGAGTAATAAAGTAGGTCGCCAAAAGACCGCAGGTGATGTTGGCCATCGTGATGAGATTGGCCATATTGAAATGCGACTCGGCACGCCATAAAAATTGCATTGAAACTCCAAAATCAAATGTAATTATGACATTATAGCCAATCTCGAATGTGGAAAATATTCCCCTGATGGTAATCGGTAAGCTATTTTTGCTATACTCACTCAATGAAAAAAAGTTTTCTTCTCTCCTTGATAATTCATATGGCGATCTTATCAATCGTCGTTGTACTAACTGTTTTTATCCCCTATGAAAAAAAAGTTGAGCCGATCAAAATTAAAATTATGATTCTTCAGCAAAAGCCAATGCCATCTGAAATACCTGTTTTTTTTAAACCGACACCCCCTAAAAACGTTGAGGCTTCTCTCGATATACCAAAAGCCCCAGTTTCTGCGATTGCGCCCGTTATTCAACCAATACCTAAATTGACTCCGATTGTCACTACTCCGATAACTCCAGCTGCTCCGCTACCGGTTCAAAAAAGTGTTGAAGCTCCTGTTCAAAAAACGCCAGAGACTTTGGTAGTGAAGGCTGTAGCCCCTAAGGTTCCCTCCATCGAGCCTATTAAAACTGATCCAAAAGCGAAAGAAAACTATATTGCCCATATTCGTCAGTTGATTGATGAGCGAAAAGTGTATCCCAAGAATGCAAAACGGTTAAAGCAGATGGGGACAGTAATAGTAAGGTTCAAAGTAGTGGATGATGGAACGATAACAAACGTCTCTGTTATCGATTCATCAGGCTTTGAGTTGCTGGATCAATCGGCAAAAGAGTTACTGTACAATATCGGTCGCTTCAGAGCTATACCAGAGGAGTTGGGGAGTGAACCGATTGATTTGACCTTGCCTATTGAGTACATGCTCAGATAAATTGTTAAGATCTTTTTAATATGATATTGATTGTTATTTATAATAGTCAATCCTGAAAAAGCTCCAATGCTTTCACTTTTCATTGTTGACTAAATTGATGGTGAGAAAATCACTGGCAATGTTTTAATTATGAAAAAAATTATCATTATTAAGCTTATTTAAAGATGATAAATATTATCATAAGCAATATAAATAATAATGCACTTCATATAGTATTGATGAGGCATGCATAAAAAGGAAGATTGCAATAATGAGAAAAATAGCTTTACTAAGTGTGGTTGCTACTACGGTATTAAGTGCCAAT
>JACXUF010000086.1 GCA_014764105.1 Sulfuricurvum sp.
GAATGCTGAAGCTGCCAAAGGAAATCTTGACGCATCGATCGATATCTCCAAATACCAAGGTGACTTTGAAAAAATCACAGGTGGTATCAATGCCTTTGCTGGTATTGTTCGAGACACCTTCTTAGATATTAACGAAAAACTTGATGCAATCGCGCAAGGGGATCTTACAGTACGTATTACTACCGACTATAGAGGTGCTTTCCTTGTGTTAAAAAATGCAGTAAATGAAATGGCCGAACGACTTCAAGGGATTGTGATTGAAGTTAAAGGTGCAGGAAGCCAAATTGCAGGGGCAAGTGAACAGGTGAGCGCAACAGCGCAAAGCTTGTCAAATGGGGCAACGGAAATGGCGAGTAATTTGGAAGAGACAACAAGTGCCGTTGAAGAGATGACGGCAAGTATCAACCAAAACGCCCAAAACGCACAAACAACCAATGATCTTGCGACAACAGCAAGTGCCATGGCCGAAGATGGTGGACGAGCGGTAGACCAAACAGTTGAGGCAATGAAAGAGATTGCTGCGAAAATCGGTATCGTTGGTGACATTGCTTACCAAACTAACTTACTCGCTCTTAATGCAGCGATCGAAGCCGCTCGAGCTGGTGAACATGGTAAGGGATTTGCAGTTGTTGCAGCAGAGGTGCGAAAACTTGCTGTTCGAAGTCAAGCGGCAGCAAATGAGATCCGAACGATCACAGCAAACAGTGTCCAAATCTCTGAAAAAGCAGGAGAGCTTCTTAGAGAGATGGTTCCGCAAATCAAGAAAACAGCGGATCTCGTCCAAGAGATTGCTGCAGCGAGCGCAGAGCAAGATAGTGGTATCAGTCAAATCAACGGTGCCATGACACAACTTGATCAAGTGACACAACAAAATGCGGCAGGAAGCGAAGAGCTTGCAAGTGCGAGTGAAGAGATGAATGCTCAAGCACAACAACTGATCGAAATGATGGAGTTCTTCACTGTTGAGGATGCAACATCACGAGCACCTTCACGAGGGGATACAAAACGCTCAAGTGTTAAACAGCCAATGCCTAAGAGTGTTCATTCGCAAGCAGCACAAAGTTCATCACCTGCGGGAGATGGCTTTGCAAAGGCCATCGAAATTGAGAAACGGGGATTTGAGAGGTTCTAAGAGGTGTCATGTACGCTACAAATTGTGAAGGATAAACGATGCATGATGATTTAGATGTACTTGAAGGTGCGATTAGTGAAGAACATCAGCACCTTACATTTGTTGTTAATAACGAAACGTTTGCTATCGCAGTTCTTGACATCAAAGAGATTATTGAATATTCTACCATTACACGGATTCCACAAATGGAATCTTTTATGATGGGAGTGACAAATGTGCGGGGAAAAATCATCCCCGTTGTTGATCTATCAGATCGCCTTGGACTTGGTGTGACAACAGAGGGCAACAGAACATGTATTATTGTTGAAACCCACGATGAGGGGGAGATGTATGAGGTGGGACTTCTTGTGGATATGGTAGATCAGGTATATGCTATTTTACCAGAGAGTCAAGAGCAGTCCCCAAGCTTTGGGACACGTGTTCACAAAGAGTTTATTAGTAATATGGCAAGGATTGGGGAGGGGTTTGTTTCTATCCTGAATCTCTCGACGTTGTTGAGTGTCGAAGAACTCTCTCGCAACATTTATACACATGACATGGCGAAGAGGCAATAAGCATGGAAGAGAATCTTGAAACAAAGCTAGTTGAGACACAGATTGAACAGTACGAAGAAGAGGATGATCTCATTGGTCTCATCACAAGCAATGCTGATGCGAGTGGACAATATGTGATTTTTCGCAATGGCTTTAACAAGCTTTATGGTATCAACGTTGCCAAAGTTGAAGAGCTTCTTGCTTTAGGCGAAATAGAGCTAACTGATAATTCTGATACGTTTTCTCTGATCTCGGGGGTTAGCAAGGTGCGAGGGAATGTGATTCCTATTGTCAACTTTGACAGAGGAAAGCTTCTTTCTGCTGAGGACAGTGGAGTGATTCAAGGGGTTTTGATCACCGTTTATGAACAGCTTGGGCTTGATTATGAACTCTTTAAAGATGGATCACTCCTTCTTGAACGCCTTAAAGAGCTTGATCCAGATGATGTATCGTTAATTATCACAGACCTTGAGATGCCTGTGATGGATGGTTTGAGGCTCATTACGGCTATTAAGGAAGATATGGCTTATTCTGGTATTCCTGTTGTTGTAAACACCAACATGGCCAATGGAAGTGTTGCAACAAAATGTTATGCATTGGGTGTTAGTCATATTATTCCCAAGCTGGATGTTGATGAACTTGTAAACGCTATAAAAACCTATGCACGGTGAGAGGGTGTATGTCCATAAAGCTTACGGATAAAGAATTTAAACTCTTCAAAGAGTATATTCACAAAATTTCTGGCATTCATATGAGGGCTGAAAAGCGCGTTCTTGTCGAAAGTCGTTTGGCGAAGCGACTTCGTCATTTTGGGTGTGCAAGCTATCAAGAGTACTATCAACTTTTGCAAAAAGATGATCATGAGAAACAGATGTTTATTGACATCATTACAACAAACGAGACAAGTTTTTTTAGAGAACCACATCATTTTGAATTTTTGAAACAAATCGTTCTTCCTGCATGTTCAAGTCATGTGAGAATTTGGAGTGCTGCGTGTAGTATTGGGGCAGAAGCCTATAGTGCTGCGATGGTATGCGACGAGATTCTTACGCCACGTCGTATCAATTTTGAGATTGCCTGTAGCGATATCAATGTCGATGTAATTAAAACAGCGCAAATGGGACTTTATCCTGAAAAATTCACCTCTCAGATTTCTCAAAAATACCTTAAAAAATACTGTTTAAGAGGAAAAGGAAGTCATGCTGGGCACTTTATCATTGGTGAAGAATTAAAGAGCCATTTGCTGTTTCGTCGCCTTAATTTGTTAGAACCTCTCCCCAATGATATGGGGGAGTTTGATGTTATCTTTTTGCGTAATATGCTGATCTATTTTGATGGACCAGAGAAAAAGGCGATCGTTGAAAATGTCTCAAAACGATTAAAAAAAGGGGGGTACCTTCTCATTGGTCATTCTGAAAGTTTGTTCAACATTACAGACTGCGTGAAGCAAGTTAAGCCTACAATCTATACAAAACTTTAAAAAAAGGGGGGGGTTATTATGGCTAAAAAAGTCATCTTTGTGGATGATAGCAAATCAATATTGAAAACCATATCTTATACTGTGACTGATCTTGTCAATGATGGTGTTATTACTGTTGAGACGCACGATAGTAGTGAGCTTTTTGCTCAACGTTTACAAGAGGGGAGTATCGAATTTGATATCCTCTTTTTGGACATCAATATGCCTGTTTTGAGTGGATATGATATCGTTAAACTTGCACGAAGTCTTGATGCGTACAAAAGCAAAATGATTATCGCTTTGACCACAGAGATTAGTGAAGAGAGCAAGAAGATGGGTAAGGAGGCTGGATTTAATGGGTGGATTACCAAAATTAGCTCTCCTGAAGTGATGAAAAGCACGATTACTAACACCATTCGTGCTATCAATGCAAAAGGATGATGATGGAACATGCTCTTTACTCTCATGCAACGTCTGAAGATTGTTTTAATGAACTCGAACAGCTTAATAAAAAATTGGTTGAAGCTGAAAGATCACGAAACCGGTTTCTTTCGTTAATCCGAAACGAATTTGACAATCCTCTTGTGGGAATGGTTACTTTATTGCGACAACTTGACACATCTATGAAACAATATAAAAGTGAAGAGTACGATGCTCTCCACTTGGTTTATATGGATGCCCTGAAGCTTAATTTTCAGCTTTCAAACATTATCTCAGTTGCATCCGTTGAAACAGGTGTGTTGGAGAAAAATACCTGTTTGTTTAATATGCTTTCGATGCTCAATGACATTGATGATGCGTTGGCCCATCTTTTTGAAGCTAAAAATTTGAAAGTTGCAAAAAAGGTCTTGTGTCCTGAAGAGATTTACAATGACAGAGATAAGATTTATGCCATTTTGATCAATCTTTTGAGTAATGCTTATGCCTACTGTACCCCAAACACAGAAGTGACCGTTGAAATCTTTGAAGACAGCGGAAAACTCTTTTTCTCTGTGAAAAATCGTGGAGAAAGTATTAAAAACCCTCAAGCAATTTTTGATGCGTTTTATCAACAAAAACAAGGATATAACCGTTCTCATCAGGGATTGGGTGTTGGATTAAGTGTGGTTGGTGCTTTTGTTGACTTTCTTGGTGGGGAAGTTTTTGTCAGTAGGGACGGGGACTACAATGTATTTGTGGTACAAATACCTGCGTGTGCGTATGATGGTGAGATCTCATTTGGAGATGAACTTGATGCGTTTATGTTTGATTGAGACATGATGGAACAAAAAGTTATCTATTCAGAACAGTTGCATATTGCTGTTAATCCCACGGAGATCATCACTGTTTTAGGTAGTTGTGTCGCTGTATGTCTTTTTGATCCAAAGACACGAATTGGTGGTATGAACCACTACCTCCTCCCTTTATGGAATGGAAATGGTCTAAAGAGCCTTAAATATGGAAACATCTCCAATGAAAGGCTTATTGAGGGGATGCTTTCTGTCGGGGCAAATTTAAAAAGCATTCAAGCAAAAGTTTTTGGAGGTGCTGTTCTGAATATCGACGAAAAGCTATCAGTTGGTCCTCGAAATGTACAAGTTGCCTTAGATATCTTAAAAGAGTATAATATACCTATTGTCTCTTCTCATGTCGGTGGGGATAAAGGTCGGAAAATAATCTTTTCTAATCAAGATGGTGGTGTCTATATGAAGTTGAGTAGGTAGGGATGATGCATGTCAAAGACATATAAAATACTTGTGATTAGCACAAAGGGGGGCGCAGGAAAAAGTACTGTTTGTACTCAAATCGTTGCCCCCTACTTGTTTTCAAGGACAAAAAAACCTGTTATGATCTATGAGTTTGATGATGAAAATCAGGAAACAAAGGGGTTCGGAGGAAGCAAGATCATAAACTCCTTTCGTTATGTCGTTGGAAAAAAAGATCTCAGGGATGAGATCACCGATGCCTTGCTCAATGAGCATACTGCATGTATTGATGTTGGGGCAAATAAAACGTCCCTTACCCTTTTAAAGGCTCTTGTTGATAGTGGAATGTTGTATCGCCTTGATTTGGTTGTGATCCCTTTGATGGATGGGGAGACGGATGCGATCAATGCGATGGAGGTGTATCAAACACTTAAAAAAGCGCATCATGAACTTAAAGTTATTTTTGCCCTTGGACGTGTTAATGAGGCACGTGAGCTTTCGTGTCAATTTGATCTTTTTTTAGGAGATCAACGGAAACTTTTTAACCAAAAGGGGATTATTTTAGATGCGCAACCTGAAGATCAAAAATATTTGATTATCCGCGATAGCGATACTGTTAAATATTGTCGTATTTTTGGGGTTACAGTTTGGGAACTTGCTCAAAGCACGGCTGACATTGATGCCAAGCTTGTTGAGGCTATCAAAACGGGAGACAATCCACAAATGATCAAATTTTTAAGTTTTAAACGTTCTCTTAAAAGAGATTGTATAGAGTACACAAGGGAAACTATCAAAGAGGCATTTCGAATGATTGATGAACGACTATTGGAGAGAAAATGATCAAAGTTTTTATTATTGATGATAGTGCAGTTGTAAGGACTGCTCTCACCTCTCTTGTCGAAAAAGAGAAAGATATTCAGTTGATAGGGACAGCGCAAGATCCTATTTTTGCGATGGAAAAATTTCAACGTCAGGGGTGGCCGGATGTCATCGTATTGGATATCGAGATGCCACGCATGGATGGATTGACGTTTTTAAAAAAGATTATGGCAACGCGCCCAACTCCTGTTATCATCTGTAGCTCCATCGCCCCTAAAGGATCAAGGGCTGCCATTGAAGCGATGAGTTTGGGTGCTATTGAAGTTATAGGAAAACCTGAGTTTCAAGTCAAAAATTTTTTTGAGGAGGCGCATGAGAAGTTTGTCTATGTGATCCGTGCTGCAGCTAAAGCAAAGCCAAAAGCGATCTCTGCACAGGCAACATTTCGTGCAAAAATTGAAGATAAGCTTACGGCAGATGCCGTTTTAATGAGTGTTGCTAAACCGTCAGCGATGCTCCAAGGGGAGAGTTACATCGCCATTGGCAGTAGCACAGGAGGTGTTCAAACTTTAGAGGCGATCATTACCAAACTACCTGTGAGTGTGCCCCCCATCCTTATTACACAACATATGCCAGGGGGATTTACCACCTCTTTTGCTGAGCGTCTTGATCGTATTAGTGCGGTGTGTGTCAAAGAGGCTTCACATGGGGACAAACTTGAGAGAGGATGTGTCTATATCGCCCCTGGTGAACTTCATATGATGGTAAAAAGGGTAGCATCGAGTCTCATGATTGAGATCAAAAATGGACCACGCGTCAGTCGCCATAAGCCAAGTGTTGATGTTCTCTTTCGATCATGTGCCAATGAGGCTCCAAAGAGCTGTACAGCTTTTATTTTGACAGGGATGGGGGATGATGGTGCACGTGGGATGAAAGAACTTCACGACAGGGGGGCGAGAACCTACGCACAAGAAGAGAAAAGTTGTATTGTCTATGGGATGCCAAAGGAGGCTGTCGCTATGGGTGGTGTTGACAAAAGTCTCACCCCTCAACAAATAGTAGAAACCATTAAATCCATTCGATGAACTAGCCTGCCTCTCAAAAATCAAGCCACCTACCCCTCTTGCTCTATCGAGGGTATAAAAAAGGGGGGCTAGAATCCGCTTCTTTATGGGTAGCTGAGTGTAGGGGATACCATGTTCTCACCCTTTCAGCATACTTTTTACCTGCATACACTACAACACCCTATATTTAAAAAACCAAAGGCATCTTCATCTGCAGCAGATGCAACCGGTGCGGCAG
>JACXUF010000087.1 GCA_014764105.1 Sulfuricurvum sp.
ATACCATATGAATGAGGGACTAAAAATTAGTGTATCGACAAAACTATTTAGTTGTCAAGTGACAACCTTTTATCTAATCTCATTTACTAAAAAATTCTCGTGTTTTATTTTTAGCTCCCTTGACCATCCAAAAGATTTATCAGGCAATGCCATCATTTTGACTCTGAAAGTTCACCTCTTTGAAACTTTATTACAGAATTTAATTAGGTCTTCTTTATAATTGCACCTATAATTTTATACCTGAGGATAGTTATGAACTATTTGCGCATTCAAGGCCCTACAAAACTTAGCGGAACCGTCACCATTTCAGGGGCAAAAAATGCAGCTTTGCCGCTCATTACCTTGACACTTTTGGGACACAACCCCATCACCATGAGCAACGTCCCTGAAGTTGCCGATATCAAAACCCTTCTCAAACTCCTCAGCAATCTCGGCGCAAGCTACACACTTGAAAATCATGTTCTTAAAATCGATACCTCAACCGTCAATAATACAATGGCAAATTATGACATCGTCAAAACGATGCGCGCTTCGATTCTAGTACTCGGTCCCCTTCTTGCTCGATTCGGTCACTGTGAAGTTTCACTACCAGGGGGATGTGCCATCGGTCAGCGCCCCATCGATCTGCATCTCAAAGCGATGGAAGCGATGGGGGCAACCATCACTATCCACGCAGGATACGTACATGCCGTCGCACCAAAAGGGCTTAAAGGTGCCCATATCATTTTTGACAAAATCACCGTAACAGGAACCGCCAACGTCGTTATGGCAGCCGCACTTGCACACGGCAAATCGGTCCTTGTCAACTGCGCCAAAGAGCCCGAAGTCGTTCAGTTATGCGAAATCCTCCGCAACAGCGGTATCGATATCACAGGGATCGGAACCTCTGAACTTACCATTGTCGGAACCGGCGGAAAAACGATCGATATGGTTGATTTTGAAGTTATCCCCGATCGTATCGAAGCGGGAACCTATATGTGTGCCGCCGCGATCACCGATTCTATCGTTACGCTGGAGCGCGTACGCCCCGATCACCTCGATGCGGTTACAGCAAAATTGGAGCAGATGGGGTGTCGTGTAGAGTGCAGTGAAAACACCATGACGGTGTATCCGGCTACGGAACTCAAACATGTCAACATTGTTACACAAGAGTACCCCGCATTCCCAACCGATATGCAAGCACAGTTTATGGCTCTTGCCATCCGTGCTAAAGGGGCAAGTACGATTGATGAGCGATTATTTGAAAACCGTTTTATGCACGTTAGCGAGTTGCAACGTTTAGGTGCCAATATCAAACTAAGCGGTCACGTTGCTACCGTTATTGGACCGTGTGAACTTGCAGGAGCTGATGTGATGGCAACCGATCTTCGTGCATCCAGCGCATTAGTTCTCGCAGCTATGGCGGCAGAGGGGACGACAAACGTCCACCGCATCTACCATCTCGATCGCGGATATGAAAATCTAGAAGAAAAACTTCGCACACTCGGTGCACAAATCGAGCGTCTTCAAGAGTAGTCTTGAAGCATCCCACATCGGCGGGGACACTTCACCCCCCCTATTCCCCGCAACGATAACTTAGGTTGATGATGTAATATTCACATTGACGGACAGAACGTTTGCGAAAAAAGAGGTACTTGAACAGTTTTTTCATACGGAACATCTTGCAAAAAATGTTCCAAAATTAACTGGTGGGGGTTATAAATCCCCTTCAATCACTGTTTTGAAGGTAGTATAGTAGACTTTCTGCATATCTGAGAGTTTCATCGTGACATCGTTAAGGGCAAATATATCTCCACCAACCGTTCCAATTTTTTGGCATGCCAGTGAACCCACCATCGCTTCAAATGCGGCACAATTTTCAGGAGCCACTTCGATGATTGCACGGCTCATACTCTCGGCAAAAATATCTCGCGGATCGGCAAGAGTGATCGTAGCATTCACCCCCTTGTCACTGACACATGCCATTTTGGCAAGTGCAATTGCAACACCGCCAGCGCTACAGTCTTTCGCCGAAGCCAATAGACCTTTTTTGTTCGCTTCAATCACGAGATTCCAAAGAGCACGCTCTTGAGCATAATTGATTGCTGGGATCGTTCCAACTACTACATTGTAAAGCTCTTTCATGTAGAGTGATCCGCCGAATTCACTTCTATTTTCACCGACTAAGTAAAGTACATTCCCCTCTTTTTGAAAAGAAGAGAGCAATACTTTGTTTTGATCTTCATTCACCCCGACCATCGCAATTGACGGCGTAGGGAATACCGATTTTCCGTTGGTTTCGTTGTAAAGCGATACGTTTCCACCGATAACAGGAGTGTTGAGCTCAGTACACGCCTCTTTGATCCCAAGACACCCCTGAGCAAACTGCCACATTACTTCAGGATTTTCTGGATTACCGTAGTTGAGACAGTCGGTAATCGCTTTAGGGGTCGCACCACTCATCGCAACATTGCGCCCGCTTTCGATAACCGCTGCCGCCGCTCCAGCTTTCGGATCGATATAACAATAGCGAACGTTACAATCTGCGCTCATTGCAAGAGCCACGCCATTCTCTTTGATACGGATTACCGATGCGTCAAGCTCTCCACCTTTTTTGATGGTATTGGTTTGAACCATTGAATCGTATTGTTGATAGATCCACCCTTTGTCAACTACTTCCATAGAAGCAATCAACGTTTCAAATGCCTTTTGATTATCAACCATTTCAAAATCATTCAAAGTCACATTTTTGATCTCGGAGAGGTATTTTGGTTCAGACATTGGACGATCCAGCACCGGAGCCTCTTCGCTCACAGGATCAACAGGGACATCGGCCACTTTATCACCGTGCCAGAACAACTCCATATGACCCGTATCGGTTACTTCACCGATAACGGCACAATCCAGATCCCATTTCTCAAAAATATCGATGATTGCTTGCTCTGACCCCTTTTTCGCACAGATCAGCATCCGCTCTTGCGATTCAGAGAGCATAAATTCATACGGCATCATCCCCTCTTCGCGAGCCGGAACTTTATCCAAATGGATAATCATACCGCTTCCTGCACGTCCCGCCATCTCAAATGAACTTGACGTCAAACCTGCTGCACCCATATCCTGAATACCCACAACATAATCGGTTTTGAAAAGCTCCAAACACGCTTCGAGGAGGAGTTTTTCAGTGAACGGATCCCCCACTTGCACGGTCGGGCGAAGACTTTTAGAGGCTTCGGTAAAGCTATCTGAACTCATTACTGCGCCGCCAAGACCATCACGCCCCGTCTTGGAACCAACGTAGATGACTGGATTTCCGATCCCCTCCGCACGACCGTAGAAAATCTCGTCGCTTTTCGCCAATCCAATGGTAAAGGCGTTGACGAGAATATTTCCGTTGTAGCACTCATCAAAACTCGTCTCTCCACCGATCGTGGGAACCCCCATGCAGTTACCGTATCCGCCGATACCAGAGACTACTCCACGAACCAAATAACGCTGATGTTTACTCACATCGTCGTTGTTTAACACGTTACCGAAACGAAGCGCATTAAGGTTAGCAATCGGTCTCGCACCCATCGTAAATACATCACGCATGATCCCGCCAACTCCAGTCGCCGCCCCTTGGTAAGGTTCGATAAAACTTGGATGGTTATGACTCTCCATTTTGAAAACAGCCGCGTATCCTCCACCGATATCGATAACACCTGCGTTTTCACCAGGCCCTTGGATTACCCACGGAGCTTTAGTCGGAAAACCACTCAAATGCTTTTTGGACGATTTATAACTACAGTGTTCACTCCACATCGCCGAAAAAATCCCAATTTCGACAAGATTAGGCTCTCGTCCTAGGATTTTTTTAATATGGTCATAATCTCCAAGTGAAAGCTTATGTTGTTTGAGAACTTTTTCGATGTCCGGTAGAGGAGTGCCCACGACAGTTTCCTTGAGTCAAATATATTTTGACGCGATTATACCAAAGGGTTTAAAAGCGCCCCCTTAATTTGCTATCCATTTACAAAACGATTTTAAATTTACAACCTAAAATTATTTCTTGGAGGTTTATCGATGGCACTCTCAAAATCTGTTTTAGTTTTACTCGGTGCTGTTCCACTCATGGCAGCGGTATGGGCATCCACACCACAACAAAAAACCGACAAACCGTGCGATGAACGATGTGTATTTTGGAATATGGACGATATGATGGAACGTTTTTTTGAACGCTCCTATCCTCGCATGTTTAACGCTTACAGTGCATCCTCAATGAAAGAGAACAACAAAGCATACCTTATCAGTATCGATTTGCCAGGGATAGATAAAAAAGATATCTCCATCGAAACATCGGGGAATCGGTTGATCGTGTCGGGAGAGCGAAAAGAGGAAACGCAGAACAAAGAGGGGTCAAAAAAATCGTATCGGCAATTCCATCAAAGTTTTACTCTTCCTGATGATGCCAACCTTGAAACGATCAGTGCCACGTCTGCTAACGGCGTGTTAAAAATCACAGTTCCAAAAACGGGGAAAAAGGTCTCTAAAAAGATTGAGATCCAATAATCATTTAAATCCGTACTCTTTTTCGGTGCGGATATTTTTTTTGAGACCAAAAAGATCCTCGTAGCGGATAGAAACCACTTCGTAGCTTTTCCGTCCAGCGGGGAGAGAAACACTCACCTCATCACCCTCTTCTTTCCCAAGAAGTGCACGTGCTAGTGGCGAATGGACCGAAATCAGACCGTTGTCAGGTTCACTCTCCAACGTTCCGCAAATCGTATAGCAAAACTCTTCATCTGTGACGACGTCACATATCTCAACCGTCGCACCAAAATGGACACGAGAGTGATCAAGAGTTGCGGGATCAATAATCTGCGCTTTTTCGATCATCGAGTTTAGATAAAACAACCGCTTGTCGATGTGACGCAGTTTCTCTTTAGCCGCATGATATTCGGCATTTTCGCTTCGGTCTCCTAGCTCAGCCGCACGTTGTTTCTCCTCATTGACACGAGGCTTTTCGACATCTTTTAGGAATTTAAACTCGCGCAGGAGTTCATCATACCCTTGCGGAGTCATTGGTTCGACATGCATGAGTCCTCCCCTTTTTTCATTGGGTCTTTAAAACCCATAAAAAGTAAGCTTACATTGGTTTGTTAGAAATAAGCCTCTTAAGCTCTGCTTGCCAGTTTTTTTCGACATATTTCATATTGACTAGTGTCGCCCTTTGTGAGCA
>JACXUF010000088.1 GCA_014764105.1 Sulfuricurvum sp.
AATCTTTATACTCTTGAAATCCTTTGGTGCGTGTTGCGACAAATTGATGATTTACCAAATCTTCCGAGAGGATAACATACGCCATCATGTTGAGAATCATCAGATTGGCTTCATAGGGGATACTTAGATGGTGAGTAGCCGATTTAGAGAGTTGAATCCGGCGGACATCGAGGACAGCCAGCTCGACCCCTTTGCTTTTGATCACATCGAGCATCCGGTTCGCGACTATTGGGTGCCCCTCGGTCGTATTGGAACCCATAACAACCATAAATTCACTCTCGTATATATCATCAAACGGATTGGTAGCCGCCCCCTCGCCGATGGTGGTACGCATCCCTTTGAGTGATGGGGAGTGACAAACACGGGCACAGTTATCAACATGGGGAGAGCCGATCACGTGACGGGTAAAGTACTGGAACAAATAGGAGCTCTCACAGCTCGTCCGTGCCCCTCCAATCGAAGCATGTGCGTACGAACCGTGCTCTTCGGTAATCGCTTTGAGCTTTCGAGCCGCCAGATCATACGCACTCTCGTAACTGATCTCATAAAAATCGTGATCAACCGGTTCGAGATAGTCCATATCCAAATCGGCAAACAACGTGCTGTTTTTCGCCAAAAACGACTTACGCACCCGAGCGTTGCGCAAACGTTTCGGATGAGTCATAAAATCCCACCCTTGCTTCCCCTTAATACACAATCGCCCTTGAGAAACGGTCCCCTCTTCTTTGGCAAAAATCTTTTGGATTTTGTTCTCTTCCACTTCAGCGGAAATATCACACCCCACACCGCAATAGGTACAAACGCTGTCGATGACCATAGAGATATTCCCCGTTTAGCTTAGGCAGTTTAGCCCTTTTTAAAATTAATGAAGTTTACAATTTTGTCTCTTAAGGGTTGCGGAAATAAGGAGACAATTCGAATCATTAAGGCAAATCTAAAAGGGAACATATAACGTATTTTTTTCCGTTCAATCGCATGAGCTATCCGAGCCACTCCTCGCTCCGTCGACATGAAAAACGGCATCTTAAACTGGTTTTTCTGCGTCATCTCCGAATCGATAAATCCAGGCATAATCGTCATCACCACAATCCCATGCGGTTTCAACTGATAATGCAACCCCTCCGCATAGGCATTGATCGCCCGCTTAGAACTGCTATAGGCGATCGAGGTGGGCATCGTAAAAAGCGATGCAAGTGAGGAGATAAAAACGATTTCCCCCTTTTTCTGCTCGATCAATTTTGGAATTATCGGTTCCAACAGCGCATGAACGCTCAAAAAATTGGTCTTAAACAGCCGCTCAAAATCCTCAAACGGTGTCACTCCCCCACTGTGTCCTACCGACACCCCCGCATTTAGAATAATCCGATCCATCCCTCCGCGTGAAAGCTCTTCCCCCACTTCCCTCATCCGAGCAAAATCGTTGACATCTGCAATAATCGTCTCTACCTCAGCACCCTTGGCTCGACACCGCTGTGCGACACTCTCCAAACGCTCCTTACGACGTGCAATAAGAACAAGCTGATTTTTTCCATGGGCATAGTGCAATGCCAACGCTTCACCCAATCCACTGCTCGCCCCTGTAATGACAATTTTCATAAACTCTCCCGCAAGCAAATAATCGATATAATTATACCCATGAATGAAACACTAAAAATCGGGGAGATCAATATCCTCATTATCGATCGCAAAACCGCACCGGGACTTTTTCTAAGAGCGTTAGATGGGAGCGACATACTACTACCAAACCAATACATCACCGAATCGATGCACATCGGCGATACCATTGACGTATTCGTCTACACCGACAGCGAAGACCGTCCCGTCGCGACGACCGTCCATCCCAAGGCGATGGTGAATGAAGTCGCCTTTGTCGAGGTCGTCGATACGAGCAGTATCGGTGCATTTGTCGATTGGGGATTACCAAAGGATCTCTTTGTCCCCAAAGCACTCCAAAAACGCCCTTTTGTCATTGGAGAGAAACGGCTTATCCGTGTCATTGTGGACAAGAAAACCAACCGACTCATCGGAACAGAGAAAATCAGTGGAGCGTTAGAAACCCCTACGAAATCTTTTCGTCCCAATACCCCAGTTCAATTCATAATTATCGCTAAAACTCCGATGGGATACAAAGTGATAGTTGAGCATAAATATGAGGGGATGATCTACGCCAATGAGGTTTTCGAGGATGTCCGTGTAGGACACATCAAAAACGGTTTTGTCAAACAATTGCGCCCCGATGGCAAACTCGATCTCTCTCTTCAGATGATCGGCAAAGCCAAATCTGCCAATGCTGCCGACAAAATTTATGAGATGCTCCAACAAAACGGAAGAATGCTCCCCTACAATACCAAAAGCGATCCTAATCTGATCCAGCGTACGTTCGGACTCAGCAAAAAGAGCTTCAAAGCGGCCGTCAATCAACTCGTTGGAGCCAAAAAGATCATCGTCAAGGATAACGGAATCTATGGGATATAAACCTCGCAAGCGAAATACAGTCATTCAGCTCCGCCCCCGCAATATCAGCTACGAGGAGGGGGGACGCACCATTACACTCCTTTCGATGAATCGCGAAAATATGGATTTGGAAGTGGAGATTAAAGAGGGTGGAGAATCTAAAATCCTTACCAATTTTCCGTTTGCCCATTTGCCCAAAAAGATCAAGAAAGAGATCAATCCGCTATAATTGCACCACTATTTCAAAAGGATATTGAATCATGTCACAATTTACCAATGTCACCATCGATAAAAAAGCAAACATCTATTTCGATGGGAGAGTTACCAGCCGTACTATCCGCTTCGACGATGGCACCATCAAAACTCTTGGGATCATGATGCCGGGCGAATACACCTTTAACACGAGTGATAAAGAGATTATGGAGATTATGAGCGGTGAGATGGAGGTTCAGCTTCCGAGTTCTGAGGAATGGATCACAATCAAAGGACCACAAAGCTTCGAAGTTGCTGCAAACAGTACGTTTCACCTCAAAGTGAAAAGCGTATCAGACTACTGCTGCCATTTTGTACAATAATCCCCGATGTGGGATTATTTGTAACGATAGGTAATTCGACCTTTGTCCAGACTGTAGGGAGTGAGTTCGATTTTAACAACATCCCCAGGGAGGATTTTAATGTAGTGCATCCGCATTTTACCTGCGATATGACACAAAATCACATGACCATTCGGCAACTCAACACGAAACATTGCATTGGGTAGCGCCTCAATAATCTTTCCGTCTACTTCAATGACATCATCTTTTGCCATGACTCTTCCTTTACGCGATTGATAATATTTCAGCTCTACCGTTGATAATCGCAACCGTATGCTCGTAATGAGAGCCTCTCAGCCCATCCGTGCTCACAACATCCCAACCATTGGCCAAAATTTTAGAGGTTCCCTCTTTTTGGCAAATCATCGGTTCTAGGCAAAAAACCATTCCATTTTTGATTTTAGGTCCAGCCTTGGGGTTGGGACCATCCAAATAGTTCGGAATTTCCGGCTCTTCGTGCGGTTTTTTCCCAATCCCGTGACCGCAAAAGCCACGCAGTGGTACGAAGCCACGCCCTTTGATAAAGGTTTCGAGCTCATAGGAGAGCTCTTTAAAGCGCATCCCCTCTTTGATAATATCAATGGCAAAATAGAGGGCATCTTTGGCACATGCGATCAACGCTTCATCCTCGGCAGAAATTTTACCCACACCGACAGAGATTGCCGCATCACCAAAATAGCCCCCCTTTTTTGTCCCAACATCAAATCCTATGATATCACCCTCTTGCAGTGCATAATCGGTAGGGATACCGTGAATGATTACATCGTTGAGGGAGGTACAAACAGCACTAGGAAAACCATAAAGCCCTTTAAAAGAGGGGGTTGCGCCTTGACTGCGGATAAAATCCTCACCGATGGCATCAAGCTCTTTTAACGTAACTCCCGGTTTAGTGTGGGAAGCTAATAGATCCAACGTCGCTCCAACGATTCGATTCGCCTCGCGAAGTTTAGCTATTTCATCATTTTTGCGTAGTGCAATCGCCATCGTTACAGGCCAACCGCGCTAAGGGTTTGATATTTTGACATATACACTTGTGCTTCGATTCGGCGCATTGTATCCAATGCGACTTGAACGACGATCAATACTGCAGTCCCTCCGAAGAAGAACGGTACGCCGATCCCTTTGAGAATAACCCACGGCAATGTTGAAATGAGACCCAAATAGATCGCACCGGTAATTGTCAAACGTCCCGCAGTATCATTCAAGAACTCTTTGGTCGATTCACCCGGACGTACACCCGGAATAAAACCGCCTTGACGCTTGAGGTTTTCAGAGATATCTTTTGCATTAAAGACGATCGATGCATAAAAAAATGCGAAGAAAACCACAAACACAAAGGTCAAAAAGTTAAAGAAATAGTGATTCGGATTCAAGACATCCGCAATCGCCTGAACCGTCGAGTTAGTACTCGACGACATAACCGTCATCGGGAACATCAAAATAGCCGAAGCAAAAATAACCGGAATAACTCCTGAAAGGTTCACTTTAACAGGGATATAGTTCATAACACGTTTGTTTTGATTTTGCATCATTGTTTTTTTCGCGTAGGTGACCGGAATACGACGTTCTCCAAGCTCGACATAGATGATAACCAATACCGTAGCAATAACAAGCGCTACAATTGCAAGAAGCGTTAAAAAACTCATAGCACCGGTATTGACCATAGTCACCGATTGAGAAATTGCACTCGGTATTGCCGATACGATCCCCGCGAAAATAATCAACGATACGCCGTTACCGATACCCTTTTGGGTAATCTGCTCCCCTATCCACATCAATAGCATGGTTCCTGCCAGCATCGAAACAACTGCCAAAAGAATAAAGGTGTTGTGATCGACCAAAATTGCACTGCTTCCGTCTTTCCCTGTCATGCTTTGCAATCCGATACTGACACCGATAGCTTGCACAACTGTAATAGCGATGGTAGCATAGCGAATAATCTGCATATATTTTACCATGCCATCACGCTCTTTTTTCATTTGCGCCAAGTTTGGGAATGTGGCTGCAAGAAGTTCCATGATAATTGAGGCGGTAATATAGGGCATAATACCAAGGGAGATAATAGATAGACGTTCAACCGCGTTTCCGCTGAACATATTAAATAGACCTAG
>JACXUF010000010.1 GCA_014764105.1 Sulfuricurvum sp.
TAAGGGTAGTTAGTAACCGCTATTATACACGAATAGTCTAATAACATCCAAGAGCGGATTAACGGCAAAGACGGCAAATATTGTCCCTACGACTGCAATACCGATAATCGTTTTGAGCGATAGCGAGGCATTCATAAAATAGAATTTCTCATATCCTACCATCGGCTCTTTCATAAACATGAAAACGATCAGTTTAAGATAGTAGTAACCCGCAATCGCTGAGTTCAATGCCATAATCAAAGCAAGGATAGTATATCCGGCCGAAACAGCCGATCCGATCATGTACATTTTACCCCAAAACAGACCAAATGGTGGGATACCTGCAAGAGAGAGCATGAAGAGCCCCATCATCACTGCACCCATCGGCATCGTTTTAATCATCCCCGAAAACTTCTCGTACGGATGATCCGAGCTTTGCCCAGAAAGGAGATTTTTTTGACGGTTTACCCATAACATGGTAAAGGCACCGAGATTGGTGAAGCTAAAGAGCGCCCAGTAGAGAAACAACCCTGTATTTGCCTGAGTCGTACCGATTAAGATCGCCGCCATAACAAAACCAGCATGAGAAATCGAACTGTACGCCAACATCCGCTTAACATCGGTTTGGACCAATGCCCAAATGTTTGCCGCCGTCATCGTCACCACAACACCGATGTAGAGGATGATATTCAACCACACAATACCGCTGTGCACCAAAAACTCGAACAAACGCATTGCCACAACAAATGCTGCAATTTTCGGAACAATCGACATGTATCCCGCCAACGCCGCTGAAGAGCCCTCATATACGTCCGGAGTCCATGTGTGAAATGGAACAATAGAGAGTTTGAATCCGAACGCCGCAATCATGAACGCTACCGCAACCAAAACATAACCGATGTTACGGTAGTGATCTTCCGCTAAAACAGTCGCAATTTGGTTAATCTCAACCGAACCACTGATGGCGTAAAAAATCATTGCACCAAACGCATAGAAACCTGCCGCCAATGCACCCATAGTGAAATATTTGACCGCCGCTTCAAACGATTTGTGACGGTTGTGCAATGCGATCATCGTATAGAGTGCCAACGATGCCGTCTCAAGTCCAACAAAAATCAAGATCAAGTTATCGGTTGCCACCATGAACTGGAAACCGGCAATCATAAACAAGAAAAGGGCAAAATACTCTGGATAATCGTACTCATGGAACCGTTTGGAGGTAAGAGCCAACGGAATAAAGAGCATCGACGCACCGACGATAATTATTTGGGACAAAATCGCAATTCCATCCATCAACACAACATCAAAGAAACCGAGTATGGTTCCATTTTTCGCAAAAATAGCTGCGAAATCAACCAAAGCCCCCAAATCAAGGAGCAAGAACAAGAGGCTAATCATGACATAGAGAGATTTGTGCAACCCCCCTTTGAACATATCGATCGCCAAAATACTGAGCGCACCGACGATCGCAATCAACATTGGTGCAAGTGTCGCTAGATTCAACGACGCAATCGAAACATTAACCGGCTCCAACATTAGTGTCCCCCTTGGATTGAAATCGTCTCATCATTTCCCACTACATTCGGGATACGCGCTTTGGCTTCAGCACTTTGCGCTTTATCGTGCATCAATTGGATCACCGTCTCGACGCTGTTGTTAATCGGCTCCAATACAGGTTTAGGGTAAACCCCCAGCCAAATCGCAACAATTGCCAGTGGGATAAGCCCCACAAGTTCGGTTTTGTTCAAATCTTTGAGATGTTTATTCTCTTCGTTTGTCACAGAACCGAAAAATGCTTTTTTGTATGCTGCCAGCATATAGATCGCACCGACGATGATAGCTACTCCAGCAGTCAACGTCAATGCGTGCGATTGCTTATAAAATCCGAGTAAACTCAAAAACTCTCCGACGAAGTTGATGGTGAGCGGTAATCCGACCGATGCCATCATCATAATCCCGAAAATCGTCGCATAACGCGGCATGATTGATGCCAATCCGCCGAATTCGGACATTAATTTAGTATGTCGTCGATCGTAGATCACCCCAACAAGCAAGAATAGTGCACCCGATACAACACCGTGCGCCAGCATCAAGAATACCGATCCGCTCACCCCCTCAACGTTCATTGCAAACGTACCGAGGATAATTACCCCCATATGAGATACTGAACTATACGCAACCACTTGTTTAATGTCCTCTTGAGCATACGCAACCATCGCCGTATAGATAATCATAATAATCGCGATAATCGCGATCGGATACATAAAAAACACCGATGCATCTGGAAACAACGGCAACGAGAAACGGACGAACGCATAGGTTCCCATTTTAAGCAGAATCGCCGCCAAAATAACCGAACCGATCGTCGGTGCTTGACCGTGCGCATACGGAAGCCATGTATGAAATGGGAACATCGGCACCTTGATTGCAAAACCAAGAAAGAATGCCGCAAACAACCACATTTGGAAATTTTCCGGCAAAATCAAACGGTACCACTCTAATATGGAGAAGCTCCATACTCCAGTCGCCTGATAATAAAAGTACGCCATAAAAAGCATACCAACAAGCATGACAAGTGATCCTGTAAACGTGTACAAGAAAAATTTAATCGATGCGTAAATTCGCAACGGTCCACCCCAAGCCCCGATAATATAAAGCATCGGCACAAGAGATAGTTCCCAAAACAGATAGAAAATGATCGCATCCAAAGCAGCAAATACACCCACCATCGTCATCTCTAAGAACAACAACGTAATGATGAGATCTTTTAAACGACGTGTTTCGGTTAACGACGCAATACCGATCAATGTGAAAAACGTTGAAAGGATGATAATGAACAAGGAAATCCCATCAACCCCTAGGAGGTAGTTAATACCGAATGCCGAAACAAGGGGCATCGATTCCATAAACTGCATCCCAGAGACCATCGGGTCATAGGCATACCACAACCATAACGAGAGGAAAAACTCTATTGCGGCAACGGTGATACCATATGCGCGCATACTATCTTTCGCCACCACAAATCCGAGCATTCCAGCCAATGCAGGGAAGAAAATTAAAAGTGTTAAAATGTGATCTATCATCATCTCTCCTTAAGCGCCTACCGCGTTGTAACCAACGCTAAAGGCAACGGCAAGCGCCACTAAAATGACCAAACCAAAAACCATCCAACGTAGCATCGTTGATAGGTTCCCGTTTTGAATATCACGTGTGTTTTCACCAGTTTTGTAAATAAAATTGGCAATCCCATCAACAATCGCATCGACGATTTTAAGATCGATTTGTTTCCACGCGATGCGTGAAAGCTCCACATACGGTTTTGAGAAGACCTCATTGTAAAATTTTGGAATATAGTACTGATTCCAAAGCAATTTATAGCAAAAACGGTTTTCCATTGTGGAGGTTCCATCCGGAACACCGCTCCAGTTGCCGTATTTTTTGTAGGCAAACACAATCGCCGCCATAACAAATAGCTGTGTACCAATTGTCATAATCCAGTACGTCATCTCACTGTGAACGTGATATTGTGTATCGGGGAGCAAACTGGTAACCAATTGGTAATAGGTCATTTTGAATGCACCGGCGATAATTGCCAATAGAAGCAACGGTGACATTGCCACTAACATAAATTTATACGCTTCATGCGGATGGATACCGAAAAGTTTGTAGCGCTCCTCTCCATGGAAGATCAGCGCAACAAGACGGAACGAATAAAATGCCGTCAACCCTGCCGTCAACAACAAAACGGTGTAGATCACATAATGGTGTTCTACAAATCCAACTTCCAATATTAAATCTTTGGAGAAGAATCCAGCAAACGGATAGATACCTGCCAATGCCACTGACGCAATGGTCATCATCACAAATGTCCCTTTCATCACTTTGTGCAATCCCCCCATTTTGAACGGGTCAAGCTCATCGTGCATCGCGTGCATGACGTTACCAGCACCGAGGAACAGCAACGCTTTGAAAAACGCGTGAGCCATCAAATGGAACAATGCCACCCAATACGCACCCAAACCTGCCGCTACAAACATGTATCCGAGTTGTGAAAGAGTAGAGTAAGCGATAATCCGTTTCATATCGCGGTTGACAAGCGCCATAGACGCTGCAAACAATGCAACAAACGCCCCGAGGCTCGCAATGAACAATCCAACATTGGGGATCAAATCATAAATAGGATTGGAACGGACCACAAGATAAACCCCTGCCGTAACCATCGTTGCGGCGTGAATCAACGCAGAAACCGGAGTTGGACCCTCCATCGCATCGGCAAGCCATGTGTGCAACGGAAACTGCGCCGATTTACCCATAGCCCCAATAAAGAGAAAAATACCGATCCATGTGATCACTACCACCGGGAGGTTACCGATTTGTTCAAACACCACATCGTATTGAAGTGATCCGATATTCCAGTAAACCATGAAAATACCAATCAACATTCCAAGATCGGCGATACGGTTCATAATGAATGCTTCGTTTGCCGCCCATGTCGCCGACTCTTTGTGGTACCAAAAACCGATCAATCCCCATGAACATAGACCAACCCCTTCCCATCCGATGAAAAGGCCGGCGAAGTTGTCGCTCATGACCAAAACCATCATCGAGAATACGAAAGCTGACAGCCATGCGAAGAAACGGTTAAACCCTTTGTCATGGTCCATATACCCGATTGAATAGATATGGACAACCGTAGAAACGATGGTTACAACCATCATCATGACAACGCTCACCTGATCAACGACAAAACCGAACGGAATATAAAGATCACCCGTCGCCATCCATGTCATCATTTCAACATGAACCGTATGCCCCCCCATAACATAAGAGAGCAAAATCATACTGCTTACCAATGAGGTAAATAAAAGGCCAGAAGCAACGTATCCGGTGATCATTGTTTTTGGCGATGAAGCGAACAATGATGAAAACAGTGAACCAACCAGCGGAGCAAACAGTGCGATATATAAATAAATTTCCATAGCTTATCCTCGCATTGAATTCATTTGATCTAGGTCGATTTTACCGGTACGTTTGTACCATACAATGAGCAGACCAAGCCCTACTGCAACTTCGGAAGCGGCAATAGCAATAATGAAAAAAGCAAACATTTGTCCGGTCAAATCTCCGATATAATGGGAGATTGCCGTAAATGCAATATTCGTCGCGTTGAGCAAAATCTCTGTCGCAAAAAAGAGCATCAAAAGGTTTTTACGGCGCATAACCCCGATCAAACCGATCGCGAATAAAACGGTTGATAAAACCAAATAATGGGTAAGTGTTACCTCCATCAGTGGTGTCCTCCTGCGCTGTGGTGAGATTCATGTTGAGGATGCGCCTTTGCGATATCCTCTTCGGTCATAAGTGTTAATGATTTATCCATTTTCTTACCTGCCAACACAATACCGGCAATCATCGCAACCAAAAGCATCACTGCTGCAAGTTCAAACGGTACAAGGTATTTGGTGAACAATACCATACCGATAGCTTGAGAGTTACCCACCCCTTCTTGCACTGGATAAAGGGCATGAATATTATTGGAAACGATCGGTGCAACGAAAATCGCCACAACCAATATCGCTGCTAATACACCCAAAACGAATACGATTTGCGGATTAACCCTCTTTTCAACCACCTTACGGGTCGTATCGAAGAACATCATACCGAATGCATACAATGCCATCACGGCACCCGTATAGACAATGATTTGGATCGCACCCAAGAAATCTGCCCCCAAGATAAAGAAAAAAGCGGAGATAAAAATCATCCCTGCTGCCATAGCGGTAATAGCGTACAATGCTTGAGAGGTCACAACCGTAATGGTGAACATCACGACCGTGAGAGCCGCAAACAGATAAAAAGCGATAGCTTCAAACATTCTAACTCCTTAATACGCCAACGGGGTCTTTTTGACCGCATCGTCGCTTCCTGGGATAATCGCACCAAAGCCTGGATACTCTTCCTGAGCTCCTGCTTTAAGTAAATCAAGCGGTGTAAGCATATCGTCTTTGATGACAAAATGGGCACGCTGTTCTGAGGCATTTTCGTAACGAGGACCGTGTACAATCGCCAATTCTGGACACACTTCGGCACAATAACCGCAGAAGATACAACGTCCAAGGTTGATGCTGTACTCAGTCACCTCTTTACGACTATTCTCATCGATGCGGGTGTCCATACGGATACAATCGGAGATGCAGATCTTTTCACACAATCCACATCCGATACAACGCTCATACCCCGACTCCCACAAACGTAGCAGTTTATGAACCGCACGGTAACGGGGACCAAGGGGAAGTTTCTCTTTCGGATATTGAACGGTATGGATGTCAAATTTGATCATCTCGCGCATAACCACCCATAATCCGATGAAAAGTTCACCGCTAAACGTACGGCGAACCACTTGTTTAAACTTATCCCATCCAGTGGTTGGATAACTCTCGATATCGACGTAATAGTAAGCCGACGATTCGGTTACATTACGGTTTGTAAATACTTCTTCATGGTGCATAACCCAACCTCCTTAGAACATCATCACGATACCGGTGACCACTACGTTGATCACCGCGATCGGCATTAAAACTTTCCAACACAACCACATCAATTGATCAGGACGGATATCAGGCCATGCGGCACGTGTCCAGAGGAAAAAGAAAAAGAAAAACGCCACTTTGAGGATCAATTGGATCGCCCCGGCAAGGGTACCATCACCAAAACCGCCCAAGAAAATAATCGCGATTACAAAAGAGATAAAGAACATATTCGCATATTCACCGATGAAGAAAAGCCCCCAACGCATACCCGAATATTCTGTACCGAAACCATCAATAATCTCATGATCGTTTGCCACCAAGTGAAATGGAGTACGCCCTGTCTCGGCAAATGCCGCAATCCAGAAAAGGATAAACGCAACCGGCTGAGACCAAACGATCCAGTTTTCGATTCCACCGGCTTGGTAGTTGTTAATATCGATGAGCGACAATGAGCCTACCATCATCAATGGTGCCAACAACGATAATCCAGTGATCACCTCGTATGAAATGAAGATCGCTGCACTCCGCGCTGCAGAGATCAACGACCATTTGTTCGCCGATGCCATACCACCCAACAGCGGTCCGTACAATCCGATCGCCATCACCCCAAGGACATACAAAATACCGACGTTGATATCGGCAACGATCGGATGCACTGTGTATCCAAATGCGGTAAATTGAGGCCAAAAAGGGATAGCGGCAGAAGCCATAAATGCCGTTGCCGCCGTAATTACCGGAGCGATTTTGAAGATTGGCTTAACAACATTTTGAGGAATGATATCCTCTTTGGTAAAAAGTTTAATCCCATCCGCCGCAATTTGAAGCAAACCGAACGGTCCGACATGCATCGGTCCCAAACGGCGCTGCATAAACGCCAGCACTTTACGCTCGAAATAGGTCCCTAAACCCGCAAGCGCAGAGAAAATGAGTAAGATGACAACGATCTTTACGATCGTTTCGATAATGAATGCTACATCCATGCTTTACACCTTTTGAATTGATACAGCCGCAAAACGGTAACCGTCAAACAGCGATTCAGAATTTAGAGTAGTATCAAATGTCGGAAGATACGCAATATCTCCCTCGATCTTACCATCCGCGATCACAATAGTGTTCACTTCACCATGTGAGGTTTTTACCCGAACACAATCCCCCTCGCTCCATCCGTTGGTCTCCATAGCTGTTTGTGCCACATAAAGCCCTCCAGAAGATGGAAGTTGGTGGGCACGGGCGGTAAATGCGGAGAACTGTAATACCGGATTGGCAAGATAGATCACCTTTTCATTTATCGCTTTTGAGGCATCGAAAGGCTCAACGCTCTCATCACCCGTTACCGAAACAGAGAGGTTTTCCAATACGTATCCGCGAACCTCTTCACCGCTGTTGGTGTAGTGGTTTGGCAACGCATCGAAATCGACGGCTTTAAATCCTTTATCGACTGGAAGATGGGCCGTATACTCAACCGTCAACGTGGTATTTAACCCAAACGCATTGGCGATATCGTTCAACACATATCCACCGTACGGCAATGCCACATTGGTCGGATTGACCCGCTTGTCGATACTAGTAAGAGTACCCTCTTGTTGATTGAGTGATGGCATATCCAAATCACCATCGCCAAGCGCACTAAGGGTGAAATCACCCGCTGTGTTATATCCGATGGTGTAGTTTCCTCGTTCACCGTCCAAATCACAAATCATCGCAACACCGAGGGTATTGGCGAGATTCGGGATCATAGTAACGCTAAATTGGGTGTACTTTTCAATCAATGCCACAAGACGTGCACAGTTTGTCGCGTTCGGATGGGTATACAAATCAGGACCAACCATGAGGGCAAATTTCTCTTTTTTCGCCAGATATTTGGTGAGAGTATCAACAAATCCCGCAGGAGCATTCAAAAGTCCGAAGAGGGCATTTTCATCCACTTCAACCTCTTTGGATACTTTTTTCTTCACGGTTTTCGTCACCTCTTCGGTAACCTCTTCTTCCACACCGCTCTCTTCGTTGAGAACCATCTTTGTCACCGTTTCAGTCACCTTTTCATCGACCGTCTCTTCAACTGTAACGGTTTTGACCGAATGAAACGATGATAGATACTCTACAAGCGCTGATGGCATCGCAGATTTATCACCAAATAGATCAAGCATCAAATAAAGCACTGCCTCTTCCATCATCGGTGAGTGCTGAATTTGCGTCACGTTCTTGGACATATTACAAATTACCGGATCGCTGATCGGATGAAAATACAACCCTGAGCCTTTGTTCATAGAGAGGGCATTATTCATTGCAAAACGGGCATTCGGATTATCGGTTTTGAGTGCACTTCCAATAGATACGACAAAATCAGCGTCATGAACTTGCTTGAGATCTCCGCTATAGAGTGTTTTACCACTGATGGTACTGTAATCGCTCAAAAAGTTTTTAAATGCCAACGCTTCGTTGTTTACTAGACGCAGACCCAACTTCTCTTTGAGTTTTTGGAGGATCAGTGCCTCTTCGTTCGTGATTGTTGACGTAAATGCAATCGTATCGGCTTTTTGAAATGCCGCTACTGCCGCATCGAACGCTTCTGGATGTTTCACTACATCACGATTTTCAAAATCGTAGCCGTAGCGTCCCGCACCGCATAAAGATACATAATTCCACTCGTTTTTGACACGGTAGATTTTCGGTTCTGGATTTGCAATACTGGTGTGTTTGATATCATAACTAATTTGGCACCCTGCCGAACAATGGGCACACGTCGCAGGAATCTGTTGATGCTCCCATGCGTTGGAGGTGTATTGGTAATCACTGCTCACCAACGCACCGACTGGACACACCGCCGAACACTCTCCGCAGTTGGTACAATCGAGGGTATCACCGCCGTTTGGAGCAATCAACGATTTATTGAGCTTGTTCCACATCGCATAGGCATCTTTGGGCATCGTCTCTTTAAATTCCGCTTCGATCGGATCACTTCCACGCGCTACGGTTGAGAGAGCCGCATCACCGATCATGTCTTCACACACCGTAATGCACCGTTCACACATGATACACAATGATGGATCGTAATGGATCAATCCCCAATCCTGAACCGGTTTGTGGGTATCTTTGATCGAGTAGGTTTGCGAATCGACTCCAACTTCGAGAGTGTAGTTTTGAAGCTCACACTCTCCTGATTGGTCGCATACGCCGCACTCTAACGGATGATTGACGTCATAAACCTCCATAATCGCACGGCGCTCCGCCAAAATATTCGGAGTCGTTGTTTTAATCTCCATACCGTTTTTCGCTTTGGCGTTACAGGCATAGACCTGCTTTCCGTCCGCCTCGACCAAACAGATACGGCACGCCAACGTCGGCGAACATCGTGAGAGATAACAGATAGCCGGAATAAATATCCCATTGGCGCGCGCCGCATTGAGGATGTACTCACCCTCTTGGGTTTGGATAACCTTACCATCTATGGTTATAGTGATTTCATTCATGATTCACTCCCCATTTTTATAATTTTCACCTTTTCAAATCGGTATTGCTCACCAAGTGAACCTAAAGCAACGTCATATGTTGGAACCAACGCTACTGTCCCTTTGAGGGTTGAATCGATGACAAACACCCTCTCTTGAACACCTTTGGCAAATTCTATGCGAATTTTATCACCATCAGCAATTTTTGCGGCAGCTGCAAACTGTGTCGAACCTCTTAACGTTGCATCTTTTTCAAGCTGTTTGGTTTGTGCCGTGTAACCGTTGAACTGATTGATCGGGTTACAGCGATAGACAACCGTGCCGTTAAACTCCGGCAGATCGTTAATCTCTTCAAGAACACCGTTAATCTCTACATCAGTGTTTTTAAGGATATACCCCCGTCGATCCTCACCCAACGCTGTGTAAAAATTCCCCAAATCATCAAACGGTGTTCCGTTGAATCCTTTGTCTCGTGGAAGCTGTGGAGTGTAATCGATCGTGTACTGTGCGTTTAATCCAAGAGCATTAGCAATATCGTTTAATGTGTATCCATCAAACCCTACCGCTACATTGGTTGGCAATACTTGAGCGTTCATACTCACAAAAGTCCCTTCTTGGGAATTGAGTGATGGCAAAAGGAGTTCTGGATTCCCGAGTGAACCCATCGTAAAATCACCCTCTGCGTTGTACCCTACGATATTAGCACCGCCGATGTCAGTATCAAGCTCACAAATGAGTGATACCCCCACAGTATTGACGCTCGGAGCGACCACGACGATCGAAAAGTCGGTATACATTTCGATCAATGCACACAAACGGGCAATATTTTCAGCACGTTTATGGGAGAGAAGATCACTGCCGATCACCAATGTTTTTTGTTTCGCTCGGAGAGACGATTTTGCGATACGGCTAAACTCTTCATCACCAACATTGGACTCGGCGCACAAATACCCCTCATCCAACTCATCCAAAAACTCTCTAATCTCATTGCTAAGATCACACCCTTCCAAAAGGGTCTTAGCGAGCATCGCTACTACCCCCTCTTCAGTTCCCACTTCGTATTTCACATATTGTGTCACGACGTTTTGGAGGAGTTCATCTTCAAGTGGATGCATATACATCACTTTTGCACCGCGATGACGTGCCGCAGTCGTCACCGCATAACGGACAGCAGGGTTATCACTGCTAATCCGTCCTCCGAGGAGAATTACCGCATCGCTTTGTTTGATCGCTTCGAGAGTACCGCCACATCCGGTTTTCCCGCACATCGAACCATAGGCGTTCATAAATTGCTGATACGCACGCGCCTCTTCATTGTAGAGTTTGAATCCAAATTTCTCTTTGAGTTTTTGGAGGATCAATGCCTCTTCATTGGTAATTAATGAGCTAAAACGGATTGCCGTAGCACTCTGGATCGCAGCCACCGCTTTGGCGAACATCTTTGGATCTTTGGTTCCATTCACATTAAAATCAAATCCAAACCGTCCCGCTCCGCAGAGGGTCGTATGTTCAAAATCATTGGTAACACGGTAGATTTTCGGTATAGCACCAACAGTGTTAGAGGTGTGCCGTACTTCGTAGGTCAATGCACACCCTGCCGAACAATGAGCACACGTAGCGGGGATCTGTGTCAGCTCCCACGCATTCGCACTGTACTGAAAGTTCGAGCTTACCAATGCACCTACTGGGCATACCGCGATACATTCACCACAAAACGTACAATCGAGCGTATCGCTGTTTTTTGGGATAACAGATGATTTGTACCCGCCAAATTTGAGTTCGATCGCATCATCGCCGATGATTTCGTTACAGACATGGACACATTTCTCACACAAGATACAAAGCGATGGATCGTAATTGATCAATCCCCAATGTTCGATTGTTCGGTGTTGCTCTTTAGCACTGAAATGCTGCGATGAAATACCGAATTCCAACGTTTTGTTCTGAAGATCACACGCACCCGATTTATCGCACACGCCACACTCTAACGGGTGATTAACATTGTAGAGTCGCATAATGTTGGTTCGCTCTGTTTTGAGCGCATCCGAATCGATCGTTACCGCTAACCCTTCCGTCGGCGGGGTTTGACAACTGAGGATAAATCCATCGGTTTTGTCGGTCTCTACCACACACAATCGGCACGATGCACACGGCGTTGTTTTTTCCAAATAACACATCGTTGGGATATAGAATCCCGCTTTGCGCGCTGCTTGAAGGATTGTCTCCCCCTTGAGAGCGGTGACATTTTGACCGTTAATCGTAAAATTAATCATCCCCCCCCCTTAGTATGCAACCATTGCGATGTAATAACAGCGCATACAGCGCTCTGCTTCAGCCAATGCCTCTTCTTGAGTAAAGCCGTATTTGACCTCGCGATTATTGTCTTTACGTTCCTCTACAGTGAGTACTTCACTATGTTGGCGCGGCAATCCCGGAAGCCACCCTTTAATCTTCTCTTTTTTGTTGTAGACTTTGAGACGACGCAAATGATCTTCCATAATCTCATCATCGGTGAGGGTAATCTCCCCGCTCTGGACGTAACGGCTTATCACCGATGCGGCACGTTTGGCCTGACCGACAGCATTGACAATCGTCATTGGTCCGTATTCACAGTCTCCTGCCGCAAAGATCCCTCTGCGGGAGGTCATATAGTCTTTACCGTTCGTTTTGATCGTTGCCCATGAGGTCATTTCGATCTCCCATTCACTTGGCAAAAGTTTCAAATCGGCACTTTGAGATACTGCAGGGATTAAATAATCGCACTCCAGCTCAAAGCTTGCCCCCTCGATTTTTTCCAATGTCGGACGTCCACCGTTCGGATCAGCAACAAGTTCAAAACGATCGACAATAAGTGATTTGAGGACATTGTTCTCATCTTTAATTGCCGCAACCGCTGAGTGGAAAATAAATTCAACCCCCTCTTCGACCGCTTCGTGATACTCTTCGTAGGTCGTATTTTTAATAATCGTCGCTTCGTCACGTCGATAGAGCATCACCACTTTTGCGGCATTTGATCGAATCGCACAGCGGACAACGTCCATCGAAGTGAATCCACCCCCGACGCACACGAGCGTTTTCCCGCTCAAATCGACAAAATCGCTTGGAAGCATGTGCCGTTTTTGATCCTCTTCACTCACCATAATGTTGTATTTGACCTGGAGATTTACTTTGTCCAAAAAGTCGATTGCTCCCCAATACCCCTGAATCTCAGGGCGTTCGTTGTCACAATAGATTTTTTTAGAGATACGGGTACCAGTTGCTACTAACGTTGCATCGTAATCATTTTCAAACTGACGCATCATATCAGCGGTCACTTTGGTATTGGTGATAAAATTCACCCCCAAACTTCGTACCGCTTCGATATCTTGGTTGTATTTATCGATCGGCATGCGGTACTCAGGCACCCCGACCGCAACCTCGCCACCTAGAACCGGAAGCTCTTCGTAAACATCAACATCAATCCCCTCAAGTGCCAAATAGTACGCTCCCGTAAGCCCCGCAGGACCCGCACCGATCACAGCGACTTTTTTGCCAATGCTCGGTTTTTTCTCTGCGGGATGAAAGAATCCAAACCCGTGATCGGTCTCGTAATCGGCACCTAAACGTTTGAGTTCCATAATAGAGATTGGCTCATCCAAGTTTGTACGACGGCACTCTGTCTCACACGGATGAGGACAAACACGCCCGCACGTATGCGCCAACGGCATCGTTTGACGTGTCGCCATCAATGAATCATCAAAACGCAAATCTCTTACACCCTCGATGTAAGCTGGAATATCGACGTGTGCCGGACACGCATCCATACACGGCGCAGTGATTTTCGCAATGTAGCTTATATCTTCCAAATGGTAATGTTTGGACGGCTTTTGATTCTCAATGCACGATACAAATTCAGATTCAAAATGGGTCATCAAATCCAACAGAGGATTCGGAACCGTTTTACCAATCTCACATTTGGAAGTCTCTTGCATCGTTTTAGAGACCTCACGCAAGTGCTCCATATCGGACATCGATCCCTCGCCACGTGCGATTTTATCGAGCAAATCGTACAAAATACGTCCACCCCATCGTCCCGGCGCACACCGTCCGCATGCTTCGGAATAAACCTGATACTGCGCCGCATATTCGGTAGCGAGACGAACCACATCGACTTCCGGATCAAAAAGTGCAACACCGTCCCACCCGATAAAGGCTTTGGAGCTTGCGTACTCATTGTATTCCATAGGGAGGTTATAGGCAGATTTTTCCCATGCATCATCAGCTTTGCCGATGTTATTGATCTGCTCGCCCCGCCACGTGGAGAAATAGACTTTACTCACAAGAATTCCTTATTTCTTGACCACAATGGTCCAGTCGGCTTCGTTGAATTTCAACGAGTTCATAAGTTCACACCCAAGCTCTTTGACCAAATCTGCCGATTGTTGTACGGGGCTAAAATCACCGATCTCAAACAAAAAAATCAGCACTTCGCCTTTGACGGCTTCATTTGTAATGATTTCGGACATGCGACCTGCAAAGTTCTCTTTTAAATGACGTAAATCGTAACGTTTCACTGCATGCTCCTTTTAGCGGTCTACTTCACCAAAGACGATATTGGTCGTCCCAATGATAGCTACAACGTCCGGAATATAGTGACCTGGCAATAAATCAGTCAAAATTCCAGTATGCCAGAACGACGGTGCACGGAGTTTCAAACGGTACGGATAGGCATCCCCTTGGGAGTTGATGTAATATCCCAGTTCTCCCTTTGGTGATTCGGTCGCAACGTACACTTCTCCTACTGGAGGACGCATCCCCTGAGTCACGAGGACAAAGTGTTGCATTAATGAGTAGTTTTGAGTCATGATGTCGATTTTCGGTGCAGAGATGTATTGCGGTGCGTGCGCCATCAATTCAGGTGTCGTATCGGCATACATATCGATCACTTGGTACAAGATTTTTGCCGATTCGCGCATCTCTGCCATGTAGAGTTTATAACGGGCGTAGTTGTCCCCTTTATCGGAAACTGGAACATTAAACTCCACTTCGTCGTATAACTCATACGGCTCCTCTTTACGGATATCCCACTCAACACCCGAAGCGCGGAGCATGATGCCAGAGCACCCCCAACTGAGTGCCATCTCTTTGGAGATCACACCGACGTTTTCCATACGCATTTTCCAAATACGGTTAGAATCCAAAAGATCTTCATAATCTTTGATATTCTCCGGCAATTTGTCTAGAAATTTACGTAAATCGGCGATAAAGTTATCCGGCAAATCGAGTGGAACCCCACCGATACGAATCGCCGCATGGGTCAAACGGGCACCACAATAATCTTCAATCAAGTCCATTAAGTATTCACGCTCACGGAACGCAAACAAGAACACGGTCATCGCTCCGATATCGAGCGCAGTTGTTGCCAACCAAAAAAGGTGAGACATCAAACGATTCATCTCCAAAAGCATCATACGGATTACTTTGGCACGGCGCGGAACCTCCAAGCCGATCAACTTTTCGACCGCTAACGCAAAACCGTAGTTGTTCGAGCTTGACGCAATGTAGTCCATACGATCCGTTGTCGGCATGAACTCGTTGTAAATCATGTTCTCCGCCATCTTCTCCATACCGCGATGGAGGTATCCAATATCTGGATGGGCCTTGGTGATCTGCTCTTGTTGCAAATGGAGCATCAAGCGCAGCTGTCCATGCGCCGAGGGGTGCTGAGGACCGAAGTTGAGGATCAACTCATTGTCGGCACGGTCAAACGTAATGTTTTCAAAAAAAGGTCGTAATCTATTGGGTTGTTGCATACTCTAAATCCTTAACGATCGCGATCGGTGATCACGACGCTTTTTTCTGCGTCAAATTTTTCGATGAGGAATACCCCATCACTCTCTTGGTAACACAACGGTGTTTTTGGTTCACCTTGGCTAATGTCGGTGCCACGCGGCACTTCGTGTCCCAAACGGGCGAAACGCTCGGTGTCGTAACGATCCACACGGGCAGGATCACGATTTTCAGGTCCGATGATATCACGCGCCTCTTTACCGAAGATTTTATCCACTTCGTACCATTGAGCAAACTCATCCCCTTGAAGCGGATAGGTTTTACGCAGAGGGAACCCTTCCCAGTCGTCGGGCATTAAAATACGTTTCATGAACGGATGGTTATTCACCACAACCCCGAACATGTCATACATTTCACGCTCTGACCAGTCAGCTGAACGGAACAATTTTTCTACGCTTTGGATCGACTCTTTCTCAGAGATTTTGCATTTAACACGAACCCGCTTGCGTTTGGACATGCTGAGCATTTGGTAGAAAATTTCAAATTTCCCCTCTTTCGCCAACCAATCAATCGCCGAAAGTTCGGAGAGTTGATTATACTCAAGCTCATTTTTCATAAGTTCAATCACACCGAAATTATCGGCAGCATTGATCACCACGACCATTTGTTTCACTTGGATGTAGGCATCCAATACCTCAAATTTTGCCTTGATCGCTTCAAGATCAGCTGCAAACACCGCATCCTCGGAAACATCGGTTTTTGCCACCTGAGGGGCTACCCAGTAACGGTCGGTGTAGTAGGGTTTTTTCTGTACGTTATCTTTGGGGGTGTAAGCTCTCATTACATCAGCCTTTTTGGTTTTTGAGCACGAGATGCGCTCTCACGTCGGATTTTTTGTTGCAACAGTAACACCGCATATTGCAACGTTTCAGGACGGGGTGCACACCCTGGGAGATAGAGATCGACAGGGATAACGCGATCAACCCCTTGAACCGTTGCGTAGGTATTGAACATACCGCCCGTATTGGCGCATGAACCCATCGAGATAACCCATTTTGGCTCCGTCATTTGGTCATACAAACGGCGGATAAACTCGGCGTGTTTTTTGGTCAACGTCCCCGCAACGATCATGAGTTCCGCTTGACGCGGAGAGGCACGGAAAATTGTTCCGAAACGGTCAAAGTCATAGCGCGATGCACCTGAAGCCATCATCTCGATACCGCAGCACGCCAAACCGTACGTCAACGCCCAAAGTGAATTGGAACGACCCCAGTTGACTACTTTGTCGATGGTCGTCAAAGCAACAGGAAGTCCGCCGTTTTTGAGATAATTTACTTGATGTTGTGCCATTCGAGAGCCCCTTTTTTCCACGCATAAACAAATCCAATCGCCAATAACAAGATGAACATCATCATCTCAACAAAACCGAACCACCCTAAGAGTTTAAAATCGATTGCCCAAGGGAACATAAAAACGATTTCAACATCAAACAATAAAAACAACAACGCAAAAAGATAAAACTGCGTCGAGATACGATTTGGTTGCTTGGTCACCTCCGGTCCACATTCGTAGACCGTCAATTTGATTTTTTCTGTATCTTTGGCTGCCAGCGCACGGCTGACCAAGCGTGCGATCACCGTAGTCGCGTAGAACGCGCCAAACGTTAAAACAAACAGTACAAATACCCCAAAATAGGGATTTGCGACGTTGTAGTGCTCCATACTTCCGACCTTCTTATGGTTGATGTCATATACCGCAACAGAGGAAATCTCCGCTACGCTATATGGCTTTTATAAAAACAGTTATTGCACTATAACAAAAAGAGAATTAAACCAACCCTTATATCCTAGATATTTTTTTTAGTGCTGTCACGATTGGAAACAGTGTGTGATGGGAAAAAAAGTTAATGTGTTATTATTTGTAACATTTTTGGGGATAATTTTGTGTTTGGTAACGTTTTGGAACACCAATTTGGATAAGAAAAACGTTTATGCGGAGAGTAGCACCCCAACAAGTGCTACAATTTGAAGCATATTGTCTATTTTTTGATCAACGACTGAGAAAACCGACCGATTTTTCCCCTTCAAAACTTCCCATTCGCTCTTTTTGGATCTCAGCGATAAAATCATCAAGTCTAAAGGTGGCATCTTTTCGTGCCGCAACGTGATACGCTGTATTTTTTACAATCAGATTGATCTGTCCTCCGGTGAGAGGATAGGTAGAGAGCTTTTCGATATTAAAGCCACTCTCATACGGCGCGTTTTTCGGCAGCATCATGCTCCACAACGCCAAACGTTGCTTTTGATCTGGTTTTTTGAATTCGATTTTGTAGTTGAAGCGGCGTGAAAATGCCTGATCGATATTTTCAAGGAGATTGGTCGTCGCGATCAAAATCCCCTGAAATTTCTCAATCTGTTCCAAAAAGATGTTTTGCATCTGATTGTGCATCTGATCAGCCGAAGAGCTAATCCCCGCCGAGCGGGCGGAGAGAAACTGATCGGCTTCATTGAGGAGCAAAATCGGCTCCGTTTTCGTCTGACGGGTCAAATCGACATAGGTATCGAAAATTTTACGGACGTTCTTTTCCGATTCGCCGACATACATCGAGAGGATTTTGGAACAATCAAAACTTAGCACCTGCCGTTTAAGTGATCGAGAGAGGGAGTGGGCGGTGAGGGTTTTTCCCGTCCCTGGAGGACCGTAGAAAATGATCCGCGCATCGATCCCCGCTTTTTTGTCTTTAACCCCCCACTCATGGAGACGTGCGATCACCTCTCGATCCAATTGACGCATCAAGTTTTGGAGTGTTTGTTCGGTCAAAGGGTTCAATACCACGTTTTCCAGCGATGTCGTCGGCTCGATCAACTCGAAAATCTCCTGCTCTTTGATCAACATATCGAGCTTGAGTTTACGCACTTTTTTCTTTTTCTGCGGATGCATAATGCTTTGCAAAACTTCATCAACAATGTAAAACGCTCTAGATATTCCCCCAAACGGATTGAGTATCTCCTCATAATCGATCACCTCATCGTTGATGAGACGCGAACCGTCTTCGAGCAATGCACGGTTTTTGATCCGCTCGTAATCATCGAAACTGATCAGATCGATAAGGGTATTCATCTCTCTGAGATTTCCCTCGGTTGCACTATACTCCTCTTTGAGAAGCGCCAAAAAAATCACCTGCTCTTTAGGTTCAAGCTTTTTTTGTTTGAAAAAACGATCCAGCACAATATCTTGAGAGGTTTGGGCAATCCGCTCATCGATCCGTTTTTCAAGGAGATCAAGTTTGTTTTGGATACGGTTGACCCCTAGCGAGTGGTCGTTGCCGTTGTGGCGAATGATCGACATCTTTTGATAAAGTTCAATACGAAAAAACTGATCTTGGAGATACTCTAAATGATCAGCGTATGGTTTAATATCCGGCAGTGTCATCTCCAAAGAGCCCTCTTCGAGGAGTTTCATAAACACCGATGTAAGGGCGACTGGAGTATTATAAAGTTCCAAATGAGAAAGCTCGCTGATTTTGAGCGGGGTGAACGAATGGTGAGTAAGCCATCCGAGCTCAAGGAGCGTTTTCACCTCCCCAAAATGGTCAAGATAGGCATAATCATCGGTACCGTAAAGCTCTTGGAGTAATTCGGCAACAACCACGTCCTCTTGGGACTGCAAAAACTTACGGGTCAAAAGGCGCAAAATTCTCGCCTCATCGACCGTACATTTGAGTTGCGAAAAAATCTGGGTTTTTTCGATGGTTTTGTTTTCTAAAAAATCGACTAAAAATTTCAATGCAATCCTTGTTTGAGAACCCGCTTAAGCACTTTACCCGTTGCGGTTTTCGGGAGAGATTCTACCACGGTTATGGTTTTATGGATTTTAAACGCCGCCAAGCGCTCTTTGAGCTGTGATTTGATAAACGCTTGCGTCGTCTCTTCATACCCCTCTTCGAGTTCCACAAAAGCGATCGGCACCTCTAGAACAACCACACTCAACCCTACACGTGTACTGTTATCTCCCAATTTTTTTAGAAGCAAAACGGAGTGCTGGAATCAAAAAATTCTCTTATTTGGAACCATAATCGCTTGTTTCGTCAAAATCGATGAAACCAAGACCTACCATTACTGCCGCTACTGCGTCAGACAGCATCTCACCATTTCTCCTGTAGTGAATAAAGCAACTCAATCTCCTGTGCCCAGATCGACTCATCGATCGTCTCTAGCACTAGCGGAATATCATCCATCCTCGGATCGTTCATCAAAAATCCAAACGCCTCGATGCCGATTTTCCCTTTGCCGATCGAATCGTGTCGGTCGACATGACTCCCCAAGTCGGGCTTAGAATCGTTGATATGCATCCCTTTTAAATAATTAAACCCCACTATTCTATCAAATTCTGCCCACGTTGCATCATACGCCTCACGAGTTCGGATATCGTAGCCCGCTGTAAACATATGGCATGTATCGATACAGACACCGACACGCGATTTCTCCTCTATGCGCTCAATAATCGACGCAAGATGCTCAAAACGCCACCCCAAATTCGACCCTTGACCCGCCGTATTTTCGATCACTAGAGTAACACCATTGGTAACACTCAGCGCTTCATTCATACTCATGGCTATACGGTCGATACACTCTTCTTCGCCGATTTGTTTCAAATGGCTCCCTGGATGGAAGTTCAACCGATCCAATCCCAACTGACTACAGCGATTTACCTCATCGATAAACGCTTCGAGTGATTTTAATCGTTTCTCTTCTTCGGGGTGTCCAAGATTGATGAGATACGAATCGTGTGGAAGGATGTGTTTTGGGAGGATTCCGCTTTTAGAGAGGTTCTCTTGAAAAAGAGCTATCGTCTCTTCATCCAAAGGCTTCGCCACCCATTGTTTTTGGTTTTTAGTAAAAAGGGCAAACGCTTTTGCCCCTATCGCCATAGCGTTTAGGGGAGCATTAAAAACGCCGCCCGATGCGGATACATGTGCACCTACGAATTTAGACATGAATATTCCTGTATAGTTTAGTATTGATATTTTAACTGATGTTACCCACTTTACGTTCATAGCCCGTAAAGCATCAG
>JACXUF010000089.1 GCA_014764105.1 Sulfuricurvum sp.
CAACAGCTATCTCTTCAACTCCCCCTTTTTTGGGGAACTCGTTATCGTAAGCCTCTTCGATTTCACTGAGCAATGCCCCTAATCCACGTCCCAATGCAGATGCTTTCGCCATTCTATCCCTTTAGGCGATAATCGCGTGAGCCAAATCTTGGTACGCCATAGAACCGCTTGATTTTACATCGTACAAAATTGCCGGCTTACCGAAACTCGGAGATTCAGCCAATTTGACATTACGGGGAATGACAATGTAATTGTCCGAACCTGTTTTAAAAAGTTTAGCCTGAAAATGTTGACGCAAATCGGCAAAAACCTGACGGGAGAGATTGTTTTGCGCACTGTACATCGTCGGGAGAAACCCTTTGATTGTCAATTTAGGATTGATTGTTTTACGAACCAATTTAACGGTATTAAGCAACTGAGCCAAACCTTCCAATGCGAAGAATTCACACTGAATCGGAATAATAACCGAATTGGAGGCCGAAAGAGCGTTGATCGTCATCGGCCCCAGCGCTGGAGGAGAATCGATGATGATATAATCATAATCATCTTTTACCTGCGCGATAGCCCGTTTTAAAATCAATTCACGCCCTTTGGCATTATCAGCATCGTAATACTCTTTCTCTACCCCGACCAATCCGATGTTTGATGGGGCTAAAAAGAGTTTTTGCAACGAGGTTTTGAGGATGATTTCCCGCAGTTTTTTGGCACCAATCAATACATGATAAATGTTAAACTCATAATTATTACGATGATACCCCAAAGAAGTCGTCGCATTAGCCTGAGGATCGGCATCAATCAGTAATACTTTTTTCTCGGCTACCGCTAAAGAGGCGGCAAGATTGACGGCGGTGGTGGTTTTACCCACCCCCCCTTTTTGATTAGCAATAACAATAACTTCACTCATCGTAAACTAAATATCCTTTGACCATCACATTCTAACGATCCGTCTTCACACAAGATGACCCGCTTCAACGCAATTTTCTCATTATTGTTGTGGGTAAAAAACTCTCTACTGTTCTCGAATTCTATCTGGTAATTACTAAAAATCTGCTTCCATGAAGGCAAATTTGCAAACAACTCCACATACCCTTTCGTTAAGTCGTATGGTGTGATCTCTATATCCAATTTTTCAAAATTTTTCGGAGCCGAAACGAGATTGATCCCAATGCCACCAATCACAATATCATCTACCAAATTGGTAATCACTCCACCTATTTTTTTCCGATCGAGATAAAAATCATTGGGCCACTTCAACCAAATTTTTGATCCTTTAGAGCAGAGATACTCTTTCATCAAAAAAGCCAAATAGATCGAAGTTGATTCCAATTTCAAATCTTTAGGAAGGGTGGAACGCTTTATTGCAATCGAGATAAAGAGGTTACCTTTTTCACCAATCCATTCGTTTCCACGTGATCCTCGCCCCATCGTTTGAAGCGATGCGCCCACACATATCGGAGGAGAGATTTCACCCGATTTTAGTTGAGCAATCAGATGGCTTTGTGTTGAGTCTAGCGACTCAAACCAGTGAATGTCCACACCCGATCCGTTTTCCGTTGAGATAGTCAATGACCGATGTCTCTTGTTTAGAGGGGGCCTGAACTCTCATGATGCGCAGAGAACCACAAGCACATTGGATAACACAACTCTCTTTGTCCACAGAGAGTATTTCTCCAGCAACACCGTTGCTTTGGGTTTCTACCAACTGCATCTTTTTAATTTTCAATCCTGATTCGAGGTAAATTCCAGGCCATGGGGTATAAGCGCGATAACGATTATATATCTCTTTGGCATCACCAAAATCGATCAACCCATCTGATTTGAGGATTTTTTTGCAGTGTGTCGCCTCCGCATCATTTTGGGCTGTTGCCGTTTGTCGATCCCAATGGCGAATCACATCAAGGGTCAAATCGACAGCGCATATTGTTAAACGGTTATAAAGTGACTCTACCATTTCGTCTGAGGCAATACCAACTGTCTCGATTTTAATAATTGATCCTGTATCAAGCCCCTCATCCATCCACATCGCTGTGACTCCGCTTTGTGGATCATTATTGAGCAAACTTTGTTGAATCGGACTTGCACCCCGATAGCGTGGAAGAATGGAGGCATGGAGGTTGATACACGGTACATACTCCAAAATTTCTTTGGGGAGAATTTGACCGTATGCTGCGACAATGATCATATCACAAGGGGTAGAGAGGACCTCAGAAACCACACTTTCATCGCTTAGACGACCAGGCTGCCTAACTCCAATGCCGGCAAACTCTGCTTTTACCTTTACAATCGGAGGGGTTAACACCCCTTTACGCCCTACTGGCTTATCGGGTTGCGTATAGACACTAACCACCTCAATATCATCAGCTTCAATCAACGCTTCTAAAATAGAGGCGGCGTAATCGGGTGTCCCCATAAAGATGATACGGGTCATTATTGATCCTCGGCAGCTTTAAATAGACTGCCTCCACGATGTTCACCGTCAATCAAAAAACTTTTGGCATCGCTCAAATCAAATCCGCTCGCCAAAAACATAGCGCCGCCCCGTTTTAAAAGAAAATTAGCCGCTTTGAGTTTTGTTACAATCCCCCCAGTGGCGAAATTATGGTTCGGGCTAACCTCCATCATCAGCTCTTCAGGAGAGATCGTCTCAATTCGCTTTCTCACTTTCGCATCACCGTGTGTTCGAGGGTCTTTGTCATAATAGGCATCGATATCGGAGAGGATAATGAGCAAATCGGCCCCGAAATAATATGCCGCATAGGCGGAGAGCTGATCGTTATCCCCCAAAATCAACTCTTCCGTCGCCGTCGCGTCATTCTCATTGATGATCGGAACAACATTGTGCTTGAGAAGTGTTTCAATCGTATCTTTTGCTTTTTGGGACTCTTCAGTGGTTGTAAAATTGGCCGCCGTTACCAATACTTGAGAGGGGAGAATATTGTAATGTTCAAACATCTTACGATATTTGTTCATCAGTATCGGTTGTCCAATCGAAGCCAAAGCTTGTTTGTTCGCCAAGATCTTTTTATCGAGCTTAAGTTCTGTATACCCTGCCGCCACAGCACCAGAAGAGACAAGAATCACCTCATAGCTTTGTTTGAGTAGAGCGATAAAATCGACCAAATTTTGCATCCGATCTTTAGCAATACGGTTCTGTTCGCTCAAGATCGCACTGCCGACTTTGAGGACGATCCGCTTCATTGACGCTCCGAAACAACAATCTGATAGAGTGCATACGTCAACGGTTTGATATTCAAATGGGTAGCAGAAGAGATCGGCACAACAAATGCTGGTTTCAAAGGGTCATAAGATGCTCTATCAAAATCTTCTTGCTCATAGACAGGATACTCCGGACTAAAAGCAAATCTGCTTTTAACGACAGACGAAAGTCCCAAAAGTTTCAAGAAAGCATCCGTTTTCTCCACTACCTCTTCAGGGCTCATTGCATCGGCACGGGTGAGGGCGATCGCAAAATTACGCTCCGCCAAAAGAGGGGAAAATTTTTCCAGCTCCACTTTGAGCGTTTTATATTGGTATTCCATCTCCAAATACGATGCCAAATCGATCATGAACAAAAGGGTTTTGGTCCGCTCGATATGTCGGAGGAATTTAAGTCCAAGCCCTTTTCCTTCCGATGCCCCACCAATAATTCCGGGGATATCGGCCATGATATACGAATCATACTCAATTGTAATCTGACCAAGCTTCGGAGTCAATGTTGTAAACTCATAGTTCGCCACTTCAGGACGTGCATTCGACACGGTCGAAATAAGTGTAGATTTTCCAACATTCGGAAATCCAACAAGTCCTACATCGGCAATCAGTTTGAGTTCCAATCGTACAACACGCTCTACTGCCGGTTCACCTGGCTGTGCATACATAGGTTTTTGGTTCGTAGGGGATTTAAAATGGACATTTCCAAGACCGCCACGCCCCCCTTGCAAGAAAAGCACCTCTTTCCCATCTTCAAGTAGATCCAAAAGCACTTCCCCCGTCTGCACATCTACCACCTGTGTTCCTGGAGGGACGATGACCACCAAAGGCTTTCCAGCTTTCCCAGCCATATTGGAACCCATCCCTGGTTGCCCTTTTTCAGCTTTTAGATTTTTATTGCCTTGGAAATGGGCCAAGGTATGGGTATTGTTGTCTACTTTAAAATAGACATCTCCCCCTTTACCGCCGTCTCCTCCGTTGGGTCCCCCTTGAAGGACATATTTTTCACGCCGGAAAGCGACACACCCTGCCCCCCCTTTTCCCGATGAAACGGTTATCTCTACGCTATCACTAAACATATATGTCCTTAGGATGTTTTTTACAACTGCATCACTGTCATGATGATTATTTGCTTAATACTGTACTTCAAAGACTCAAGTACACGATTAAAAAGATAATATTTGGAAAATGGATTCACAATCGGGCGGAAGCCCGATGGAAATTATGCAGCAGGGATGATAGAGACTTGTTTGCGTGTTTTGTCTTTGCGCTCAAACACAACGACACCGTCAACCAATGCATACAAAGTATGGTCTTTACCTATTCCCATGTTTTTACCTGGGTGAACTTTTGTTCCGCGCTGACGAACAATGATATTACCAGCTCTTACGAATTCACCACCGTATTTTTTGACACCAAGTCTACGTCCCGCTGAGTCGCGGTTATTCTGTGTACTACCCTGACCTTTCTTATGAGCCATGCTATCCTCCTACTTTTAAATTACGCAGCGATCTTAACGATACGAACGCGTGTGTGATCTCTTCTGAAACCACGTTTCAATTTACTGTCTTTACGGCGACGTTTTTTGTAGATCACAACTTTACGGTCACGACCTTCGTTGATAACTTCAGCAGTAACAACAGCACCACTAACAAATGGGGTACCGATTTTGAGTTCACCGTTATTTACGGCAAGAACTTCTGTGATTTCGACGGTTGCTTTGGGATCAAGTCCCATTTTATCGAACAAAAGGATATCACCCTCTTGAACTTTATACTGCTTTCCGCCGTTTTTGATAATTGCGTACATTAGCGTTCCTCACTTACAAGTCTACAAAAAGTGGCGAATTATACCCGACTTACATTTAAGCTTTGTTTAAATGATTACCCACCACTATCCC
>JACXUF010000090.1 GCA_014764105.1 Sulfuricurvum sp.
TAAAATCCGACCTAACCCCTACCAACCGCGTAAACATTTCGATCAAGAGTCACTTGTTGAGTTAGCTGAATCGATTAAAGCTCACGGGTTACTGCAACCGATTGTTGTCAAAGAGGATTTGGATGGGTATATTCTGATAGCCGGAGAGCGTCGTCTTCGTGCGAGCAAACTAGCCAAAAACAAAACCATCAAAGCAATTGTCGTATCGGTCAGTGATGAACAAATGCGCGAACATGCCTTGATTGAAAACATTCAACGTGATGAACTCAACGTCATCGATTTGGCGCAAGCCTATCAGGAATTGATCGATATTCATGAGCTAACCCATGAACAGCTTTCACAGACGGTACATAAAAGTCGCACGCATATTACCAATACTTTGCGTCTTCTCCAACTCAGTGAAAAAGGGCGCAAAGCTTTGGTAGATGGGAAAATTACGGCGGGTCATGCAAAAGTTATCTTGGGGCTTGATCCGAGTGAGCAGGCGATGGTGATCGATTCGATTATCGGTCAAAAATTGAGTGTGCGTGATGTTGAAAGCATGGTGAAAAAAATCAAGCTCCCTTCTAGCCCATCAGTGCCAATGTGTTCGAATGAAGAGATCAAATTTGAACGCTTAAAAGCGCGTTTAAATACTCTTGGTTACAAAAATAGCACAAAAGGTTACAGATTAACCATCGATTTTAAAGATAATGATCAAATTGAATCATTTTTAGCCCTACTTTCTTAATATTTCTTCACGTTTAACCGACCCTTCAATTTATAAGTTGTATAATCACGCAACTTTTAGGAGGTGGTATGTTAGATATAAGTCCGATGCTGCTTGGCAGCACACTGATTGTCTTCCTTGTCCTTATTGCCGCTCTTAACAGTTTGCTTTATAAACCTCTTTTTAGTTATATGGAAAAACGGGATGCCGATATCAAGCATGATTTGGAACAAGTGGGTTCGAATGATGCTGAAATTGCTGCATTTCATGCCAAAGCTGAGAAGATTATTAGTGATGCTAAACTGGAGGCAGCTGCATTAAGAGAAAAAGTTATTGCAGAGGCCAAAGCGCTGGCAAATAGCAAAATAGAGACAAAACGTGCTGAATTAGCACAAGAGTATGCAAGATTTGAGAGCGAATTGTCTGCAGAACGAACGCGTTTGATCGCTGCGCTTCACAACGAAATGGCTGCGTTCCAATCTGCTATATTAGCAAAATTGAATCAGATTTAAGGGGGCGTAATGGGTAAAATAGTTGTATCAATGCTTATGCTGAGCGCTTTCTTGTTTGGTTCAGATGCTGGCGCTGACGGTTCTAGTGATATCGTTTCAAGAACGGTTAATTTTCTGATTTTTACCGGAATTTTGTTCTATATTTTAGCTGAGCCTGTTAAAAGCTATTTTGGCGGGAGAAGTGCAGGCATAGCTGAAGAACTTAATAAAGTTCAAGAGCGTCTTCGTGATTCTAAAAAACTCAAAGAGTTAGCGGAACAAAAAGTCGAAGAGGCAAGCCGTTTTGCTATAGAATTGGCTGAATCAAGCAAAAAAGAGAACAAAATTTTGGCAGATAAAATCGCGGCTCAATGTGAAGCAGAGTTGGAAGTTATCGTCAAACAAAATAGTGCTCTTATGGAACTTGATAAGCGTAAAATGGTTCGTGAAGTCGTTTCAGAAGTTATGAATGATGTTATGAACAGTTCAAATGGGGCTTTGGGTAAAGAAGCAATGATCGAAATCTTGAAAAAGAAGGTGGCGTAAATGCAGCATGAACTCATTGCAAAACGGTATATCAAACCGTTAATGGAGAGTTGCGATCAAGTCTCTTTGGAGAACATCTCTACCCTTTTGAATGCTGTTTCTGAGGCATACAATAACGATAAAATGAAAAATATCATGAACAGCGGTGAAGTGAGCGAAAGCGCTAAGTGTCAATTGATTCTTGATATGGTCGCTCCTGCATCAAGCAGTGTAGTGAATAACTTTGTCAAATTGTTATCAGAAAACAGACGTTTGACATTGATCCCTGCGATCGCTGAGCAGCTTACACGTGAAATAAGCCGTGCTAAACGGACTTATAGCGGACGCATCTACAGTAATAATGTTATTGATCAAGATTCAGTTGAAACGATTGCGCGTGATTTGGGAAATAAAATGGGGGCAACGATCTCTTTGAGCTATGTTGCTTCTGATTATGATGGAATCCGTGTTGAAGTCGATAATTTGAACGTTGAGATCAATTTTCTAAAAAGCCGCCTAAATGCTCAATTGATTGAGCACATTTTAAAAGCAATTTAACCCTCGGGAAAGGAGAAATAGTGGTAGCAAAAGTACAAGCAGACGAAATCAGTTCGATAATCAAAGAACGAATTGAAAATTTCGAACTGAACGTAGATATTAATGAAATCGGAAAAATCGTCTCATACGGAGATGGAATTGCTCAAGTTTATGGCTTGAACAATGTAATGGCTGGTGAGATGGTTGAATTTGAAGAGGGGACACGCGGTTTGGCAATGAACCTTGAGGAGAGCAGTGTGGGTGTTGTTGTTCTCGGTAAAGGGAAAGAGCTTCGTGAGGGGATGAGTGTAAAACGTCTTGGACAGCTTTTGCGTGTTCCTGTCGGTGATGCACTTCTTGGGCGTGTTGTAAACGCTCTTGGTGAGCCAATTGACGGTAAAGGTCCAATCGAAACAACCGAAGTTCGTTTCGTAGAAGAGAAAGCTCCTGGTATTATGGCTCGTAAATCGGTTCATGAACCTATGGCTACAGGGATTAAAGCAATTGACGCTCTTGTTCCGATTGGACGTGGACAACGTGAGTTGATCATTGGTGATCGCCAAACCGGTAAAACAACGGTTGCACTTGATACCATAATCAACCAAAAAGGTAATGGTGTTGTTTGTATCTATGTGGCTGTTGGTCAAAAAGAATCAACGGTTGCTCAAGTTATCCGTCGTTTGGAAGAGCACGGTGCCCTTGATTACACTATTATCGTTTCTGCGACTGCTTCTGAAGCGGCAGCACTCCAATTCCTTGCACCGTATACTGGTGTTACAATGGGTGAATATTTCCGTGACAACGCACGTCATGGTTTGATTATTTATGATGATCTCTCAAAACATGCGGTAGCGTATCGTGAAATGTCATTGATTCTTCGCCGTCCTCCAGGTCGTGAAGCGTATCCTGGGGATGTTTTCTATCTACACTCTCGTTTGCTTGAGCGTGCAGCCAAATTGAACGATGAAATGGGTGCGGGTTCATTGACGGCTCTTCCGATTATTGAAACTCAAGCGGGTGACGTTGCGGCATATATCCCGACAAACGTAATTTCGATCACTGACGGTCAAATTTTCTTGGAAACTGATTTGTTCAACTCAGGTATCCGCCCTGCGATCAACGTAGGTCTCTCTGTATCACGTGTTGGTGGTGCTGCGCAAATCAAAGCAACTAAGCAAGTTGCCGGAACATTGCGTCTTGATTTGGCACAATACCGCGAACTTCAAGCGTTTGCACAATTCGCATCAGATTTGGACGAAGTGAGTCGCAGACAGCTTGAGCGAGGTCAACGTATGGTTGAAGTTTTGAAGCAACCTCCATACTCTCCACTCAGTGCTGAAAAACAAGCATTGATCATTTTTGCAGGTAACGAAGGGTATCTTGACGATATCCCTGCTAGTGCGGTTGTTAAATTCGAAGCGGATCTTTATCCATTCGTTGAGGCATCCTATCCGCAAATTCTTGAGAATATCAGAAGTACTTCCCAAATCAATGATGAGACTAAGGGGATGATGAAAAAAGCACTCGAAGAGTTTAAATCTACTTTCGTTGCTGAATAAGGATCTTTATGGCTAACTTGAAAGAGATTCAAAGACAGATTAAAAGCGTTTCTAACACGCAAAAAACAACGCGTGCTATGAAGCTTGTTTCAACGGCGAAACTCCGCCGTGCTGAAGAGCTTGCGAAACGTTCACGTCTGTTTGCACAAAAAACGAATCAAGTGATAGCTGAAATCGCAGGACGTATCAAATGCAACAAGGTGGGTGGAATTGAAAACCGCTGCTTTATTGAGAATGATACGCCTGAAATGATCGATATTATTTTTGTAACGGCCGATAAAGGTCTTTGTGGTGGTTTCAATATGCAAACCATCAAAGCGGTTAAACGGTTGATGACTGAATACAAAAATAAAAAAGTAAAAATTCGTCTTCGCGGTATCGGTAAAAAAGGGATCGAATTTTTTAATTACAATGAAGTAGAGATGCTTGATGAAGTTAAAAATTTGAGTTCTGCACCGGATATGCAACGCTCATCCGAATTTATGATGCGTTCGATCAACGATTTCAAAGAGGGTAAAATTGATGCTGTTTATATCGTTTATAATGGCTATTTGAACGTTATTACCCAACAATTGCATGTTAATCGTGTATTGCCGATCAATGTTGATGATTACAATTGCGAAGAGATCAAAAACTCTGTTTTGGAGCTTGAAGCGCAAGATGAAGAGAAAATGCTCGATTCGTTAGTAACCAAATACGCTGAATACAACATGTATTACGCTTTGATCGATTCTGTTGCTGCAGAACACAGTGCTCGCATGCAGGCAATGGATGCAGCGACAAACAACGCAAAAGAGATGGTTAACTCACTCAAAGTCAAGTTTAACAAAGCGCGACAAGAGGCGATTACAACTGAACTTATTGAGATTATCAGCGGCGTCGAGTCAATGAAATAATTATGGAGGAAAGAATGATTGGTAAAATTGCTCAAGTAATTGGTCCGGTTGTTGACGTTGATTTTGAAGGCTACTTGCCAACAGTTAACGAAGCAATCGAAGTAAACGTAAGTGTGGAAGGGAGTACGACTCGTCTTGTTCTTGAAGTAGCATCTCACCTTGGAAACGGTCGTGTACGTACGATCGCTATGGATATGTCTGAAGGTCTTGTTCGTGGTATGAATGCAACAGCTACAGGTGCTCCTATCAAAGTTCCGGTTGGTGAAAAAGTTCTTGGACGTATCTTCAATGTTATCGGTGAAACCATCGATGGTGGAGATCAAATAACTGATTGTGACAGATGGTCAATTCACCGTGATCCTCCGCCACTGGTTGATCAAAGTACAAAAACCACGAAATGAAAGAATCGAGTGTTTTGGACAAAGTAGCACTCTGCTATGGTCAAATGTCTGAACCACCAGGAGCACGTAATCGTATCGCTTTGACGGGTCTTACTATGGCGGAATATTTCCGTGATGAGAAAGGGCTTGATGTATTGATGTTTATCGATAACATCTTCCGTTTTGCACAATCTGGTTCTGAGATGTCAGCACTTCTTGGACGTATCCCTTCAGCTGTAGGTTACCAACCGACATTGGCTCGTGAGATGGGTGCCCTCCAAGATCGCATTACATCAACCAAAAAAGGTTCTATCACTTCGGTTCAAGCGGTATATGTACCGGCAGATGACTTGACTGACCCTGCTCCTGCATCTGTTTTTGCTCACTTGGATGCGACGACGGTTCTTAACCGTAAAATCGCTGAAAAAGGGATCTATCCTGCGGTTGATCCATTGGATTCAACATCACGTTTGCTTGATCCGCAAATCATCGGTGAAGAGCACTACAGTGTTGCTAGAGGTGTTCAAAAAACACTTCAAAAATACAAAGATTTGCAAGATATTATTGCGATTCTTGGTATGGATGAGCTTTCAGAAGAGGATAAAGCGACGGTTGAACGTGCGCGTAAAATTGAGAAATTCCTTTCTCAACCGTTCCATGTTGCGGAAGTATTTACCGGCGCTCCTGGTAAATACGTTAAGCTTGAAGATACTATTAAAGGGTTCAAGGGGATTCTTGAGGGTGAATACGATCATTTGCCAGAAGGTGCCTTCTATATGGTCGGTGATATAAACGAGGCGATTGAGAAAGCTGAAAAAATGAAAAGCAAGTAATTGCTTCTCGCCTTAAAGGAAACACTATGCAAATGCTCCAATTAGAAGTGCTAACCCCAAGCGGCCTGATTTATAGTGGTGCAGCTAAAAGTGTCACCCTTCCGGGTGAAGAGGGAGAATTCGGTATCCTCCCTGAACACGTCTCTTTGACTACTTTGCTAAAAGCAGGGGTCGTTGATATTCAAAAAGAGAACGGCAAAACAGAATCAATTGTTGTTAACTGGGGCGTTGTACAAATCAACCAAAACAAAGTTGTTGTTTTGGTTGACGGTGCAGTAGCGATTCGCGGTGATAACGAAAGTGATATTGCAAAAGCTCTTGATGAAGCGAAATCTCTTATCAATAGTGTTGCCGATTCAAATGCGATGATCGCATCGGTGTCTGCCCGTATTGAATCGGCTGCGCACCATTTAGTCTAATAATGTTCCAAACATTTGCCGATTTTTATGACAAAAGCCATCCAGTAACACTTGGAGTGTTGCTGGTCCTCTCCTTTTATTTCATCATCGTAAATTGGATTTTTTTCTATCGTTTATTTTCTCTTAACCAATGGATTAAAACGGAGAATAATTCACTGGAATCACTCTTGATGCGCTCTCATACTCTCCCAGAGTACGCTTATTTAAGCCATTTTACAAAATCATCATCAAAACTTTCCGCTGCACTGTTTGATATGGCATCCTATGCTGCAACCAAAGAGTCAACAAAAGGTCTTGTTGTTTTATC
>JACXUF010000091.1 GCA_014764105.1 Sulfuricurvum sp.
AACATCATCGCACGTGTCAACGGGGTACTTAGGTTATAATGGCATCATGATATTATGTGACATCGGCAATACATCGGTTGATTTGTTTATTGATGGGCAACGGAATAAGTTTCGTGCGGACGATTTTGATCCTGCGACATTGCAAGATGATGTATATTACGTCAGCGTCAACGCCTCTTTTGACGATCGTATCGGCCAGTATCCGAATTGGCATGATTTGCGAGAACGGATCGACTGGGGTAAATACTATCCAACCATGGGGATCGATCGGATCATGGCGTGCGAAGCGGTAGAGGATGGGGTGATCGTCGATGCGGGGAGCGCCATAACGGTAGATGTCATGGATAATGGATCCTATAGGGGAGGGTTTATCTCTTTGGGATTACAAAGTGCTCAAAATGCGTATGCTCGATTATCGCCGGCACTGGCGATGTCATTTAACTTTGAGGTAGATTTGGCTAAAATGGCAAAAAATACTCCCGATGCTATTACGGTCGGTTTCCTAGCCCCTTTGATCGAAAAAATCGAGAGGCTCGGAAAACCTTTGTATCTGACCGGAGGCGACGCTAGAGCGCTTGAACGTTTTGTGAACGATGCGGTTGTTGATCACGATTTGATCTTCAAAGGGATGAAAAAGTTACTGAAAAAAGGTGATCAATGTTAAGTGTCGCACTCCCCAAAGGGCGGATCGCTGAAGATACGCTCGAAATATTCGAGCAGATTTTCGGAAGCAGTTTCAAATTCGATGATAGGAAATTGATTTTAGAGACCGAAAATTTTAAATTTTTGCTGGTTCGCAACCAAGACGTTGCCACCTATGTCTATCACCAAGCAGCAGACATCGGGGTCGTTGGACTCGATACGCTCGAAGAGCAAGGGTTGGATGTTATCCGATTGTTGGATCTTCAAAAAGGGAGATGTCGGGTAGCGATCGGAATGCGCGCCGGAGAAAAGCCAGATTTTACCAAAAGCGAAATCAAGGTTGCAACCAAAATGGTGAATATCACCAAGCGCTATTTTGCCGAACGAGCAGTTGCTGCCGATATTATCAAACTCTACGGCTCGATTGAACTTGCACCCCTTGTAGGGCTTGCCGATATGATCGTTGATGTAGTTGAAACAGGTAGTACGATGAAACAAAACGGTTTGGAGGTGGTGGAGACGATTATGGAATCAACGACTCACCTGATTGCCAATAAAAACAGTTTTTTTGAGAAGAAAAATGAAATTCTCGATCTCTATGAGCAGATCAATACACTTTTGTACGGAAATCGGTAGTCTAATTTCTACATACGAAACAGGTCGTGGAGCAGATGGCTATGGTCATTATGCTACTTCAAAGGGGCTAAAATCAACGTTGAAAGTGTTGTAGCATTAAAACAAACCTCTGTTGCCGTCACTGATGGCTATTCATTTCTTTCAAAGCCGTCTAAAACGGCTTTTTATCCGATTTTATAACCATTTTATTAAAGTTTTTTTGTTAAAATCAAACCATATTTTATTTATTTCAGGAGTTTTCATGGCACTCAAAGTGGCGATTAATGGAACCGGTCGGATCGGAATTATCGTAGCTAAAATCATAGCGGAGCGCGATGATATTGAGTTAGTTGCATTAAATACGACGGCAAAGCCCGAGATGCTTGAATATCTGCTCAAATTTGACAGTGTGCATCGTGGAATCGATGCAAAAGTGATTGATGCCGATACGATACAAATCGGCGGTAAAAATGTTCGGATGTTTAGTGATCGTAATATCGAAAATGTCGATTTTGGAAGCTGCGGTGCTGAGGTCGTTATCGAGTGTACTGGGAAATTCTTGGATCAAGAGAGTTGTGCGAAACATCTTAAAAACGGAGTACGCAAAGTTGTTATGTCGGCTCCGGCAAAAGATGACTCTCCAACCTATGTTATCGGTGTAAACTCGGATAAATACCAAGGTGAGGCGATTATCTCCAATGCCAGCTGTACGACTAATGGGCTTGGACCGATTTGTAAAGTATTGGATGATGCGTTTGGGATCGAAAACGGTTTGATGACGACGATTCATTCGTACACAAATGACCAAAATATTTTAGATGTTAAACACTCCAAAGATCCTCGCCGTGCACGTGCAGCTGCTTTGAACATGATCCCCACGACTACGGGTGCGGCCAAAGCGATCGGTAAGGTAATGCCACACTTGCTCGGTAAACTCAACGGATATGCGATGCGGGTTCCTACACCTGATGTATCGGTCGTCGATTTGACTGTCAACCTGAAAACAGAGGTGACAAAAGAGGCTATCAATGCCGCATTCGCCGCTGCCGCTGAGGGATCATTGAAAGGTATTCTCGAGGTGGATAATGATAAACGGGTATCGTGCGATTTTATCGGTTCTACCTACAGCTCTACTTATGTACCGGATATGACCAGTATCGTCGATGGCAAGACGGTCAAAGTACTGGCTTGGTATGACAATGAATGGGGTTATAGTAGTCGATTGGTTGATATGACGGTTCTTATCGGTAACCACTGATGCTCCGGTTTACGAACTATTTCGATACCAAAACACTTGACCCCTTTATCCTTGAAAAAGGGTTTGAAGCGGTGCGCTACGAAGCTACTTCTGGCTCCGTAGGGTATTATCATCTTCCCAAAAACTCCCAACCTTTAGTGGATGAACTCCAAGATCTTTATCATCAGATTGAACGTCGGTTTAATACCATTGCGATTATCGGAATTGGCGGTTCTTCGCTCGGGATCAAAGCGATTGATAGGCTTTTACGTCCAAGCACCCCTAATGCTAAAAAAATGGTCTATTTGGAGAACTCCGATCCGGTTGCCGTGATGCAAGGGATAAAGCAGATTGACAAATTTCGGACCCTTTTTATCGTTATCTCCAAATCGGGTGGTACGGTAGAGACGATGTCGATTTTTAAATATATTATTCACACGTTTGAATTAACGTTAGATTGTTCTGATCAAATTCTTGTTGTGAGTGATGAAGATTCGATTTTATCACACTTTGCCGACGAACACCATTTGCGCCGATTTGTTATTCCTGCCAACGTTGGAGGGCGCTTTTCGATACTTAGTGCTGTCGGTATTGTCCCGTTGACATTAGCTGGATTTGATACGAAATCGATCTTGCGCGGCGGAGAAGGGTTTTTGGAGCGGTTTTGGAGACGAGAGGAGGAGCACACAATCCAAAAAGCGGCTTACTATGTAAGTCATAGAGAACACTATCCAATGAATGTATTGTTTGGGTATTCCGATTCGTTTGAAGAGTTCGGAAAGTGGGTCGTGCAGCTTTGGGGCGAATCTCTTGGGAAACGGAACCGTCGCGGTGAGAGGGTTGGACTCACCCCTATCTCGTTGATTGGTTCGGTCGATCAGCACTCTTTTTTACAATTGATTGTTGAGGGACCGCTCGATAAAACGGTCACCTTTATGCACATTGAACACTCCGAAGAGCATTTGATGATTCCTGAACTCTCCCTTTCTCATTTGGAGAAAACCGATTTTGTCAACGGACATTGTTTCAATGAGTTGATTAATGCACAATGCGAAGCGACACTGCAAAGCGTTCTAAAGAGTGGAGTGGTAAGTGTCGATGAGATTGTATGGAAAGCTATCGATGAAGTCTCTGTCGGGGAGCTAATACTCTATTTTGAAGTGCTAACCTCTCTAAGTGGAGCACTGTTGGAGATTAATACATATAATCAGCCAGGTGTTGAGATTGGTAAAGAGATCCTCGCAGCTTATTTTCACAAGGGGTAAAAACTCCTTGTGTAAAATTAGACTTTACCCTCTAACTCTTTTTCGGATTCTACTATTAAATTATCCATCAGTTTAAACAATTGTGCGCTAGCGTTTTCCATGGCTTCAAAGTTACTGATAATTTCATCTTTATGCTCAACTGAATGATCGCCGTCTTCAAGGAAGTGGAGGCTGCTATTTACTTTTTGATGTACAGTTGCATGGGGAGACTCAATCTCTTTATAACTCGATAGATGGGCAAATTTCTCTTTGCCTAAACCGCTATCGTACCATTTTCCGAGTCGACATTCGTGATGGGTACCAAATTTTCCTTCTATCTTGCCATTAACCAAACTTCTATAGGCGTTCGACTTGAAGATGATATGATCAATCTTCGTCAAAGTGATGAATGTTGTATTCTCAATTACACTTGCTTGAATTGCCGTACTTTGAGCATCTTGGTTAAATGTATGGAGCGTTTGACGGAACGATTCGATTGAGTGACTCGATTCATTGGCAATCTCACTCATAGCTTCTGAGTTGCCATAAATATCTGTGGTTTCTTGCTGGAGAGTTTGTACCGCAATAGCTATCTCTCCTGTTGCTCTTTGGGTTCGCTCAGCGAGTTTTCGTACTTCATCGGCGACAACGGCAAATCCCCGTCCGTGCTCACCTGCTCGTGCAGCTTCGATTGCGGCATTGAGTGCTAAAAGGTTGGTTTGATCGGCAATATCTTTGATGAGATTGACAACCGAGTTAATCTCTACTGTTTTTTCGTTGAGCGAATGGATTGCCTCTGCTGAAGTTTGAACTAATTCTATCAAACGATTGAGTTTGATGATAATGGTTTCAATCTCATCAACGGTTTCAGATGAATTTTTAGATGTTATTTGACTAATCTCTGTAATATTACCAATGCGTAAAATAGTATTTTGCAGATCTTGTCGAATCACCTCCATTCCATCGCCTGCTCCTGAAGCGATTTTTCCAAGCGAACCATTAAGCATCGATTTTTGAATATGGAAATGTGCTGTTTCCATTGTATCGAATGCTTTGTTAACAAAAAGACTTGCCTCTTTAAACTCCCCGTGCAACCCTTGTGTATTCATACGGCGATAGTAATGATTATGGCTTGACGCTTTGACACTGGCTTTGATTTCACGGATAAAGACTTCAATTTGATCGAGCATATTATTGGTGTTCCAAGAAAGATTATAAAGTTCTCCGAAATCTTGAATATTGGTAATACGACCTTCAAGTTGCCCTTTTTCGGCCTCTTTGATAACCGCA
>JACXUF010000011.1 GCA_014764105.1 Sulfuricurvum sp.
GGACATTTGTCCCTGATGCTTTGCGGGCTATGAACGTAAAGTGCGTAACATCAGTAAATAATAGATAAATACACAAAGTATAGGAGGATTTAAGATGAAAACGTTAATGGCGATTATTGGACTTACAGCTATGTTGAGTGGTGCTGACGGCGGTGCTTTGTATCAAAAATGTGCAGCCTGTCACGGTGCAAAAGGGGAAAAAGCGGCTCTTGGGAAATCTGAAGTGATTGCTAGATGGGGTTCAGCGAAAGTGGTCGATGCGCTCAAAGGGTATAAAGCTGGAACCCGTAATACCAAAGGGATGGGTGCGTTGATGAAAGGGCAGGCCGCCTCACTTAGCGATGCTGACATGAAGGCGCTCGGCGATTATATCTCAGGTTTAAAATAACACCCATCAGCTACTACAAGTCATCAAAGCCTCATCATAACTCATTGCGACTCCTTTGGGGGTCACTCCCATGTTACACAAATCTTCGTCCCTATTTTTTCTTCCGATTCGATTGTGATGTTCAGATGATACTCTTTGGCGATCATCGCGACAATATTGAGTCCGATCCCAAATCCCCCTACACTTTTATCGGCGCGGGTATAACGTTCAAAAACTCGATCGATCATCTCTGCGGGGATACCGATACCGTTATCTTCGATACACAGGGTATTGCTTTTTAGAGTGATCACAATCTCCCCACCCATACGGTTGTATTTGATGGCGTTGGAGAGGAGGTTATCGATGAGGCGGGTCGCTTTGGCGGTATCCATATAGAGTGTGATGTTTGGATTGATATCGGTAGTGAGGGTGATCTTTTTTTGTTTGATCCGATGGCGAAAGTATTCGATCCGCTCATCAAGCAGGTGGGATATGTCAATATCGATATTATGAACTGCCAAATCATGATTGAGGATCAGATAGGTGAGATCGTCATACAGGGTAGAGATAGTTCGAGAGGCGATTTCGATCCGTGCGAGTTTTTTGTCGGCGGCGGAGGGGAGGTCGATCTCTTTGAGTGCTTCGATATTGGTGAGGATGGCACTAACGGGGGTGTTGAGTTCATGGGTGGTGTCTTTGATGAAATCATCGAGTAGGGCGATCGCTTCGTTCATTGGGCGTAAAAACATCCGAGATAGGAAAAATCCAATTACTCCCAATGCGATAAGCAACAGCGAACCGAAACTGAGGACATCTTTGATGACCTGATGGCGCCACAACTCATCGTCACGGGTTTCAAAAACGAGATAATACTCCCCTAGCCCGTAGGGGGAGAGGGCGACAATGAGGTGAATATACCCTTTATGAAGTGCAATATTTTCTCGAAAATCGCTTTGGCTTTGGTGGAGATTGCCGACGAGGAGATCTTTATCGTATCCATAAAGTGCGGTACGGTATGCCAAATCGGTAGGGAACGTTTTGAGATCATGTCCACTCTCCAGCCATGTTTTGAGTTTGGGGACATAGGTTTCACTTTGAAGTTGCATTGCCAAACGGTGTGACGAGAGCATTTGGGCTTTGATTGATTCGTAATAGAGGATAGCAACCAACCCCAAAATGAGGATGCTCATCACCCCATAGAGGGCAAGAAAGCTCCGTAGGGTTCGGTATTTAGCGAAATTGATACCCGAGGCGTTTGTGGCTGACAATGGCATCCTTTCCGATGAGTTTGCGGAGTGTTTTGATGTAGGTACGTAGACTGCCGTCGCTGGGGGTTTCATCATAATCCCACAGATGCCCCATGATTACTTCATGCGTTAAAAGCTCATTGCGGTGTTGGATAAAGAGTTTGAGGAGCTTGTGTTCTTTGAGTTGGAGATTTTGGACAACGCCGTTGATAGTGAGGAGCTGATTGTCGATATCGTAGGTGATCCCCTCACCCAGCAAGAGGATATTGGTCGGATTATGGTAAAAGTTGCGTTTGAGAATTGTTTGAATGCGCAACAACAGCTCTTTGAGTGCAAACGGTTTGCGGATATAATCATCCCCACCGCTCTCGAAACCCTCTTCAACATCGCTCATGGCGTTGCGTGAAGTGATAAAAATCGCGGGGGTTACATTCCCCTCCTCACGGCTCGCTTTGAGGAGTGAAAATCCATTTCCATCGGGGATATTGACATCGAGCAACAATAGATCAAATCGCTGTTCGTAGAGGAGATCTTCCGCCGATGAGGCATCGTAGACACACACCACCTCATACCCCTGATCTTCGAGGTATTCGCTGACACTCTCTGAGAGGTTGGGGTCGTCTTCGAGCAATAACAGTTTGGTTTTGATCATGTCAGCACAATTCCTGTGATGATAAATAGGGTAAATGCGATTAGTGCTGAAATTAGGGCATAAGGGAGTTGGGTTCGGACGTGTTCACCCACCTCACACCCACTCGCCATTGAAGAGATGATGGTAGTATCGGAGATGGGGGAGCAGTGATCGCCAAAAACCCCCCCTGAAATCACCGCTCCCATCGTCAAAGCGACCGGAGCGTCTAGACCGACGGCAAGAGGGACAGCGATCGGAAGCATAATACTAAACGTTCCCCAGCTTGTCCCCGTCGCAAAAGCGATCACCGATGCTAAGATGAAAATAGCTCCAGCCAAATAGGCTAAGGGGAGATAATCACCGATAAAGCTAGCGAGATAACGCCCCACCTCCATATCCGAACTTACCCCTCCGATGGCAAACGCAAAAAGGAGGATGAGTGCGATCGGGGTGAGTTCTTTTGCCCCCATCACAGCGGCATCAATAAACTCTAGAGTATTCATAGTCCCCTGAGCGCGGTAATAGATCCACATCAAGAAGAGTGTGATGGAAAGGGAGTAGAAAATAGAACTCGATCCGGAGCCTTTGAGGAGATCCCCATCGCCGGTGAGGAACATAAATCCGATGACACCACCGATCATCCAAAATATCGGCCAGAGGAAGAGACCGATGTTTTGGTGGTTCTCTTCGATCGCTATCGTCTCATTTTGGGAGGGAGAGTGGCGCATCGGACCGATGTCGATATCGTACCAAATGACGACAAATGTGACGATGAGGGCAACATAGGCGTAAAAATTGTAGGCGATCGATTGGATTAGCCATGCGGCACTTTCACCTGTGATCAATCCAGCCGCGATTTGCCCTCCGATCAGACCAAGGAGTAGTGCTCCCCAACCGTTGATAGTAATGATGGAGCAGACGGGTGCGGAGGTGGAGTCACACACAAAAGCGAGTTTGGCACGGGATACCCCGTATCGGTCGCAAAACGGTTTTCCGATCGCTCCGGCGACGAGGGAGGTTATGGAGGATTCGATAAAAATAATGATTCCGACGATAAAACTGGGGATGAGAGCTTGACGCTTGTTGGAGATCAAAGAGTGTTTGATGCTGAGTTTGTGAACCAATGCCCCAATCCCGCCGCTGCGTTCGATTAACGTCATGACCGATCCCACCATAATCGCAAAGGCAAGAGTTTTAAGTACCCACATTTCACTCAACACCCCTTTGAACCGTTCCACAAAGAGGATGAGGGTGTTCAATGGGTGAAAATCGGCGATGATAAACTCACCCACAATAATCGCAATCGCTAACGCTAAAAAAACCGACCGACTGAAAAGGGCGAGTAAGATTGCGATAAAAGGGGGAAGTAAACTCAATGCACCGTATTCGATAGGGTATCCTTATAGTGTCATTTGCAGCCGCATGATTCCGACTCGATCGAATTGTTCACGGTAGTATTCGCTCTGTTTTTCGTCAATCATTTCAAAGCCTAGCTTTTTATAGATCATCTCCGTTTCAACAGAACCTATTTCAACGGAGGTTTGGACTTTGCGATACCCCTTAAGCCGTGCGGTGAGCATGCTTTTGCCGACGAGTTCTTTGTACACGTCAATGCTTTTGTAGCCGTTTTTGACGAACATAAAATCGAGGACAAACGTTTTATTATCCACTTCCCCTTCGCACAAGAGATGGGCGGCAATCCTTTCGTGATAGCTCTCATCAAAACCTAGCTCTTCGAGTGCTTTTGAAAAGATCTCATGTGTTGCGATACGGGGCTCATAGCCGCAGATTGTCCCTACGCTTTCACCGTTGGCAACAGCAATGAAAAAATTGGAATAATGACAATAACTTTTGGTCGTCGTGAGGGGGAGTTTTTTGAGCAAAGCCAAAAGCTCATCAGGATCAGAGGTGTTAAATACAAGATCAAACAACCCCATCTTTTTACCTGCTCGAGAGCTCTCTAAGAGCGCTTGGGCAACAAGATCTACATCCGTTTCTAATGCTTTACGAATCGTTATTGCCATCCGCGCCTCACTCTTTGAGTTTTCAATATGCTATACTACCTAACTTTAAAATAAACTAAGAAAAAGATGATGTTGAAAATTACTCTATCGATAGCTTTGGGCTGCATGTTTTATTCGTTATACGCATATGAGCAAATGGCGGTTGTAGTCTCTGAGGAGATAAATGCTACGACAGCGCAGATGCAGCGGTATGAGAAAACCAATCGTTGGAACAAAGTGGGGGAAAAAATCCCCGTAACGCTGGGGCGGAGCGGTTTGGGATACGCCGCATTTAAACAACCGCTGAAAAGTGAGGGGGATGGGCGCTCTCCTGCAGGGCTTTACCCGATCACATCACTTTTTGGATACGATCAAAACACGACGCTTAAACTCCCCTATTGGTTTGTTGATGAGAATCTTTACTGTATTGATGATGTAAATGATTCACGTTACAATAAAATCCTCCGTATTTTTGACAAAAATGGCCTCCCTCAGAGTTATGAAGTGATGCGTCGAAGTGATGGTGTGTACCGATATGGTGCCGTAATCGGCTACAACGATAGCGCCCAAAAGGGTCGCGGTTCATGTATATTCATCCATCTAAACCATAGCGATAAACGTCCGACATCAGGGTGTACGGCGATGGATGAGAACGCGTTAAAAACGTTTTTGGAGTGGCTGGACGGCTCCAAAAAACCCCATATTTTGCAAATACCAAAGAGTGAATGCGGTACATATCAAAAAGAGTATGAGGGGATAGAGTGTCAATAAGTGTGAAGCAAAAAGCGCAGTTGCTGCGTATGGGTTTCGCGCCGAGCGAAACCCAGTGTTAACGTAGCCACTTGAGATCTATTCCGGTGGCGTTTTGAATTATGGACTGACCTTACGCACTTGATGAAATCAAGGGCAAAAGGGGAGTTTTCTGCCATATCCGAAAGATATGGCAAGCCTTAGGGGGTTGTAGGGACATTTGTCCCTGCCACTTTGCGGGCTTTGCTTGTAAAGTGCGTAACATCAGTTATGGATTGACAACATCCACTTTCGGTGTTTTAGCTGTAGATGCTGGCAACATTGGATAAATGATCGTCGGTTTTTTGCCCTCTAACGCTTTGAGGAATGTTTCGATCTCTTCGGTCTCTTTGTCATTCAAATTGATACCGAGTTGGATACGACCCATCTCTTTGATTGCTTCGCTAAGGGTTGCAATTTGTCCGTTGTGGAAATAGGGAGCGGTTTCGGTGACGTTACGGAGTGTCGGTACACGTACCATACCGTTGGCATCCCCTTTGAAATCTCCCACGTTCATGTGTTTGTATTGTGCAGTGACGTTAAACGGATTCATTGTTCCGCCAAGAGCGATATCGTTGTGACACGTAGTACACCCTTTGTCGATAAAGGTTTTTAACCCTTTTTGCTCTGCTTTGGTGAGGGCATTTTGCTTTCCGTTTAGGAAATCATCATATCGTGATGGAGTCACCAGCGTACGTTCAAACACCGCAATTGTATCGGCCACTTTGGTTAAATCGATTTTGACATCTTTGCCGTATGCTTTTTGGAACGCTTTTACATACGCAGGGATCGAGTTAACAACGCCCTCTACAAATTCTTTAGAGGCTGCCATTTCAGGAGCAGCTTGTATAGGACCTTGGGCTTGGTCTTCGAGGTGCGCAGAGCGTCCATCCCAAAATTGTTGGCTGTAGAATACGGCGTTATAGACAGTTGGAGAACTCAAGTGGTGCGGGTTGGCCGTCCATTTATGCCCGATTGCCGCGCTCATACCGTCACTTCCGCCGATGGCAAGGTTGTGACAACTGTTACAGCTGATTAAACCGCTTTTGGAGAGACGGGGATCGAAATAGAGTTTTTTTCCCAACTCAACTTTTGCTGCAGTGGTCGGATTTTTCGGATTAGAGGTGAGTTTTTCTACCGCTTTGACCGATGAGGGGATCGGTTTTAGACCCGCTTTTTTGGCTTCGTCGATGAGAGAAGCACCCATCATACTTGAAGCGAGAAGTGCTGAAATCATCAATATTTTCATGGGGAATCCTTGTGAAGTATGGACTTGGAATGGATAATTGTAGCGTACTTTTACTAAAAGAAAATTTTTATCCTTTACTTAATTCCCTCATAACGGTTGTACGATTAGTATGTTCCAATCGTTTGCAAGCTATTTCAAACGCCCCTTTTTCTCCGACGACGATACATTTTTTCTTTGCCCTCGTCAATGCAGTGTAGAGGAGTTTGGTATTGAGCATGATCATGTGTGAAAAACTTATGACACATACTACCGTATCGTATTCCATCCCTTGCACCTTGTGGATGCTGAGGGCATAGGAGAGATTGAGATACTCACTTATCCCCTCATATGGGTAGCGGACAATCACATCTTCGGTAGGGTAATAGACAAAACACAACTCATCTTCTTCATTAATTTTAAAAATAATCCCGCACATCCCATTGAAGATTCGACGCTCGCAGGGATCGGAACCGTTTTTAAACTCATCGGGGGTGTAGGAGAGGAGATTGTCGTTTTTAGTGTGGACCACTTTGTCCATCAACCGCAATTCCCCATCGCGCACATTGATCTTTTTTTTAGGGTTTGGGTTGAAATACCCTTGGAGTACCGTATTGAGATTATCAACCCCCAGCAGATTCCCCCGCATTGGCGAGATCACTTGAAACGCTCCCAAATAGTTTTGGAGCTCTTTGGCGTTGAGATAGCCTCGGGAGGTTGGGAGATGCTCCAGCGTCACTTCGGCGATCCGTGCGAGGATGTGTTGATTGAGGGTCTGGATACTCTCCTCAAATTCAGAGGGTGAAAGGGTCCGTTTGAGGGTGGCGCGATCTGGCAGATTGATCCCCTCAAACACAAAATCTTCATAATCGGCATTGTAATCGGGGATGATTCCGCGACGTACGTCGTTGGCGATGAGGGCGATCGCCTGATCGTCGCGCTGGCGGTAGATGCGCGTGAGCATCACGGTGGGGGCAAGATGGAGGGCAATCGCATCGCTGAGTGGATTACCCGATCCGATAGGGGGGAGCTGGGCATCATCACCGACGATGATAACGATCGCTTCAGGGTCGATTTTTGCCATGAGTCGGGCAAAGAGGGTCGAGTTGATCATCGAGGCTTCATCGATCAACACTACCTTGTAGGGGAAAAAATCGGAGGATTCATGCTTGATCAATAAACTCTGAATAGTTCCCCCGCCATATCCGCTCCTCTCTTGTATCCGCTGAGAGGCGATGCCGCTAAGTGCGCAGGTGGTGATGAGACTCTTATGATAACGTAGGGCAAGAAGATCAAGTAGCGCTTTAGAGGTGGTGCTTTTCCCTGTTCCGGCGTATCCGACCAATAGTAAGATCCCTGCACCATTGTTGATTTCTTTGAGCGCATTGAACTGCTCCTCCCCCAAAGATAGCTGCCGTTCTGTCAAAAAATGTTCCAAATCTTCTACAATGGGGGGATGGGTGTACTTGGAGCGTTTGGTAAACTGCTGTTGTAAAAATGTCTCCGCCTCATAGAGACGCTGTGGAGAGAGTTTACCGCTCTGTAGGCGGACGATACTCCTATTGGCGATACGCTCCGTGAGTGCTTCGATATAGTAATCCCTGGCTTCTGACTCCAACAGCTGGTCTAGTTTGTCAAACAGAGTATCAGGTTCGATACAGCTATTCCCATCGGCTTCGCAGTATTCGGTGAGGGTGTACTCCATTGCCGCTTGTATCCGTCTGGGATCGTTTTCGCTTAATCCCATGTTTCGGGCAATCTCATCACCTTTTTTGAACCCGATCCCGTTAATCCGCATGAGTTGATAAGGATTGCGTTTGATCACCTCTATGGGATCGTTCACCTCCCGCATAGCCCCCGCAATAAGACGTAAAAGAGAGGGGGTGACCCCGAAGGGGGCTAAGAACTCCCCCAGCTCCCTCATCGAGCGAAACTGCTTCCACCCAGAGGCGAGTTTTTCGAGTCGCCGTTTGTTCATCCCTTTGATCTCAAGGAGCCTTTTGATATCGTTTTCGAGAATCTCGATTAGCCCTTCGGGGCTATAGTGCTCGATCAAATCGGCGGTTAGTTTTTTGGTAAACCCTTTGACGACACGGTTAAGGAAAAAGAAGAGCTCATTTTGGTTGATGAGGAGAGTATGGGCTTTGAAACTTCGTCCGTAGCGGTTGTGATCTTCCCATGATCCTTTGAGGGTTACCACCGCACCGACAAGATGATCGACGCTACTCTCGAAATAGGAGGCACTCACTTTGTCACCGCTTTTAAGAAGGGCGATAAAAAAGCCGTCGTTTTCATAAATGATTTTTTCGATTTGTCCGATTAGAGTTTGCATGGAGGGATTTTAGCGGAAATAAAGAGGTATTTGTATTTTTTAGTCTAAAATACAAGGTATGAAGATCAAACGTCATCCTCTTTTGCCGTATATTATTATCGGTTTCGTCCTCTACTGGGTACAGATTGGTGTTGCTGGATATTTTTCTTTGATCGTTTTGAGAGAGAAAAGGCACTCTATCTTCACAATCGTTTGGAGACGACCAATGCGCAGATCGAATCGATCAAACTTGCCTACGATACGGTAGCAAAGACGATTTTCGAGACATCGATAAACACCCATGAGGTGAGCTCTATGATGGCGCAAGCCTCTAAAAGGGATGTTGCAACCCAAAATCAGGTGCGTCAAAAGCTCTATGCGCACCTTAACGATCTCTATCGAACACTCGTGCGTCACAATGTCCGTCAACTCCATTTTCATCTTCCGGGTTCTATCAGTTTTTTACGTTTTCATCGACCCGCTAAATTCGGAGACTCATTGGTGGGGATACGCCCCGCCATAGATGCGGTGAACCGTGATCGACGGAGTGTTAATGGATTTGAAGAGGGGAGGGTTTTTAACGGATTTAGACGACAATTTTTCCCCTCTTTTGCGAGGGTGTATTTGTCGGGACGGTAGAGCTTCGTATTCGTTTGATGTCATCAGAGATTTTGCACGCGAACTTCATTCTGCCCGTTATGAGATGATTTTGAAAAAGAGTGTGATTGATGAGACAATTTTCAAAGAGGAGCAATCCAGCTACGCAACCTCCACCCTCAGCCCACGTTATGTATGGGATAAATATCTGCACGAAATCTATGATCCTATCATCTCCAAATCGGTTTTAGAAGGGATTAATACGCTTGCTTCTAAAGAGTTTGAAAAATTTGATCGTGATGGGTGGTACGGTATTGTCCCGATTGTGGTACAGGATAGGGGGTATTTGGTCTCGTTTGATCCACTTTTCAGTTTCGATCGCAAAGAGGTTGGATACATTATCACCTATATGAGTGACCACCATTTGATCGATTTGAAACGTGAGTTTAAAGTAGTGATGATGATGGTTTCTTTGATTATTGCGTTGGTGAGTATTTTGATCCTTTATTTTGTCTATCGTATCCGTACGCAACATGATCTATTGGTAAAAAATGCCAATACCGATCAATTGACCCAGATTGCAAACCGTGCCTATTTGATCTTGCAACTTAATTATATGTTGAAAACTGCCCGTCGAAATAACCATCCGCTCAGTCTCATTTTTATGGATATTGACCACTTTAAACTGATTAACGATACTTATGGGCATCGTATGGGGGATGGAGTATTGGTAGAATTAAGCATTTTTGTCTCTCAGTGTATTCGGGAGAGTGATATTTTCGGTCGATGGGGCGGGGAAGAGTTTGTGATAATCTTGCCCAATACTGGATTGAACGAAGCGATAATGTTGGCAGAGAAATTACGGATGATGGTCGAATCACACCAATTTGATAATGGGCACGTTACGTGTAGTTTTGGAGTTGCTCAAATGATCGACGATGATACCAAAGAGACACTGATCAACCGCGCCGATAGGATGCTCTACGTCGCTAAAGAGGATGGACGAAACCGTGTTCGACCAAAAGCGAATTAGCCTTTTATCCGTTTGATTCGCTCTTCTTCTTGCGACTTGTAGAGTACCGCACACCCTTTGGCAAGCTCACGGATTTTGAGGATATAGTTAGCACGCTCCGCAACTGAGATCGCTTTGCGGGCATCGAGGGTGTTAAAGGTGTGGGATGCCATCATACACAGATCATACGCAGGGAGAGGAAGCTCGGCATCGAGACACCGTTTGCACTCGGCGGATTTAGCTTCAAACTCGTGAAAAAGCATTGCTGTATCGGCGATTTCGAAATTGTATTTGCTAAACTCGATTTCCCCCTCTTTGTGGATATCACGGTAGAGGGTTTGGCCAAATGTGTTCTCACTCCATACAATGTCAAACACGGTGTCGACTCCCTGTAGATACATTGCTAGACGCTCTGTACCGTAGGTGATTTCAACCGCTACCGGATCACAGGTGACACCACCCACTTGTTGAAAATAGGTAAACTGCGTCACTTCCATCCCATTGAGCCACACTTCCCATCCTAGACCCCAAGCACCGAGTGTCGGAGATTCCCAGTTGTCCTCGACAAAACGGATATCGTGTTCTTTGAGATTCAATCCTAAATATTCCAAACTTTTGAGATAGAGTTCTTGGATATTTTCGGGGCTTGGTTTGATGAGGACTTGAAACTGATAGTAACTCCCCAAACGGTTTGGATTTTCACCGTAACGACCATCGGTTGGGCGACGGCTTGGGGCTACATAGGCAACCGACCACGGTTGTGAATCAAGTGAACGTAAAAAAGTTGCGGGGTGAAATGTCCCTGCTCCAGCAGCAATGTCGTAGGGCTGAACAATCGCACACCCTTGTTCATTCCAAAATTGTTGAAGTTTTAAAAGCATATCGCCGAACGTAATCATATATAGTTCCCGTTAAAAAAGTGGTGTATTATAGCAAAAGAGTTCTTAGGTGGCTGTCATTGCGAAGGGGGCATGGTGACGGCAATTTATTGATTTTTGGGACCGCTACGCTTATGCTTGTAGTAACAATCGCTAGTCCAATTTACAAATAATATTTCCTATCTCATGCCCTAACGAAGCGGCAACAACCGAGCATTTTACTTTGAGTAAAAAACATATATTCTCTCGACGCTGTGGTGTCATACACTCGTAATTCCCCATCCCTTTGGCGATGATCAAATCAGCGGTATCAAAGAGTTTTTTGGCTTCGGCTGAAGCGAATTCGTAGACGAATCCAGGGGTTGGGACACCACTGTTCACAACGGAACATATTTTATCGATATTCGCTTCCAGTGCTTCATCCATTGTTACATCATTGATGATCGGGTTGCCGCGGACCATATAGGTAACACTCAGTTGCGGATAAAGAGTTTGCAGTGATTCGATAGCAAGGGCATCGAAAATATGTTCTCCCGTATTGTCCCCGATGTATAAAACACTCTTTGCATGTGAGAACTGTACCCGTAGTTTTTCGGTATCGTCATGATGAAAAGGGAGTTGGAATACCGATGTAATAGCTTCGTGCAAATCAAAGCTCACTTCAGCGGCAAGATCGATTACATTCCCTACTACCGCAGTTTTGAGTGTCGCCATAAAAGGGTCATCACTTTGTTGGATTGTCTCTTTTAAAAAAGACAGATAGCCGAGTGCTTGAGTTGTGGCGTGCTCTTTTTGTCCTCGATACAAATCATCGGTATGGGCGAAAATCGCCATTTGTTCATATAGCGGTGCGGCGATAACGGGAGGTGAGAGGGTGAAATCGGCATTTTGAAGGGCAGTTTCAACGTACTCTATGATCTGCTTGCTTAGAATATCATCGGCATGGATAGCTTCACATACACGACGGCTTTGGGCAGCTATGCAGCCTAAGCACTCTTGTTGAATCGTCATTGAGCGGCGTGGTCGTCGATTACTTTGCCCCACATGAGCTTGTATTTACGACGCATAAATTCCACCTCTTGTTGTGAGAGTTTGAGTTGTTCGGTCAATGTGGCGATAGTTTGGCGATCTTCATCATAGAGCTCTTGAAGTGATGCAAGTGCCTCTTTGAGAAATTCGTTCTCATTTTTAATCGATTCGATTGTCTCCTCCTTAGCGGTAAGCACTTTTTCGTGGAGGTTGATTATCGTTCCGATTGTTTTTTCGACGAAATTCGCCCCGACGGTGATGTCGGTTTCGGAAGCGTTTAGCTCTTGGAGGGTAGCGGGGACAATTCCCGCCATGATGTTGGAGGCATCGATGAGTACCTCACCACCCTCAACAGTGGTAGAGAGCTTGCCTCTCATGATTAACGTTTCGATCTCATTCTTATCCATTTGGGTTAAATGCGCATACTCATTGATACTCATCCACTGTCCTTGCATGGTTATTACCTCTGTTGTATTATGGATTCATAGCAATAAGTGTGCCTAAATAGTGCTTAAATACTTTAAGGGGTTGTATGGAGATTTGTCCCTGCCACTTTGAGGGCTATGAGTGTAAAGTTTGTAACATCGGATAGTAAGATAAAAGTGCGGTTTGCTGCACGTGGGCTTCGCGCCGAGCGAAACTCAGCGTTAGTGTAGCAGAATGGGACGTGTTTCATCGGCATATGAAACTATAGAATAGTTTCAATTTCCAATGAATCCATCTCCACTTTTTTCGCTTTAACGATACGGTCTTCTTGGAGTTTCATCCGAAGCTCTTCATTCTCTAATGCAAGGATTTGCATTGCGAGATACGCGGCATTGACTGCACCTGCATTCCCTAAAGCAACGGTTGCAACTGGCATACCTGATGGCATTTGGACGGTAGAGAGCATCGCATCCATTCCATCCATAGCTCCACCTTTCATCGGCACACCGATGATCGGGCGGATCGTTTTAGAGGCCAAAACACCCGCTAGATGAGCTGCCATCCCCGCAGCGGCAATAAATACTTGCGCCCCTTTTGCTTCAGCTTTTGCGATATATTCTTTGGTGCGTTCAGGACTACGGTGCGCTGAAGAGATGATGAGTTCGTATTGCACCCCAAATGCTTCGAGGGTATCGGCGCATGATTTCATAACATCATAATCGCTTTTACTTCCCATAACTATGGATACAAATTTCATGTTTTTCCTTTCTGTAAATTTAAAAAATACTGCGAAAACACCTATCGAGCCCAACCGTTGGCAAGTAGTGCTAAAACGTGCTGGTAGTGTTTTGTTTGAGCGGTGATTTTCTTTTCTGCTATATCCAGAAGATATGGCAAGCTAACACTTTGTTACCGTCCCCATCTCCTCTGTTGCCGGAATACGAAAAAAGGTGAAGTGTGGCAGCAAAGATGGCAGTTTAAATCGGTTCAAGTTCCCACTGTGTACCTGATCCCACACTTTGCCACTTTCGGCTAAGAGTTGATTAAAGGCAATTTTCCACTGTCCATTCTCTTCCCAAATGCGACCGATTTCGTTATCGACAGCTTTGATATCCGAACCAGTTGGGAAAACCAATTCCATTTCATCACCAGGAAACGTTTTGTATTTACACTCAAACCACTCTCCAGACTCATCGACCAAACCACTCACCTGATGAGTTCCCATCATCATGGTGAAATCGAGATTTTGGGTATCGTGTTTTTCGAACGGGCGGTTGATGAGGTATGCATCGGTAAAGCCCCGATTTTGCATTGTATTTAGTTCACGCTGATAGGAATCGCCATCGAATTGTCCCGCATAATAATCATCGATCGCTTGACGGTATACTTTGGCAGTGATGGCGGCATAATAGGGGGCTTTGGTTCGCCCTTCGATTTTGAGTGAATCGATGCACCCAGCATCGAGGATCTCTTTGATATGGCTTGCTAGATTGAGGTCTTTGGAGTTCATGATGTAGGTTCCGATCCCCTCTTCTTCGACCAATTTGAACAGCGTCCCTGTTTCAGGGCTAGCGGCATAGATCTCATATGGAAATCGGCAATCGTTAGCACAACTTCCCCGATTGGGGACACGACCACTTTGGAGTGTCGATATGAGGCAACGTCCACTGTAGGCAAAACACATTGATCCGTGGACGAACACTTCAACTTCCAAATCGGGAAGCTCTTTTTTGATCTCGCCGAGATCTTTGAGGGAGATTTCCCGTGCGGCGATAATCCGTTTGGCACCCATATCGTGATAGACCTGTGCATCGAGGAGATTGAGTACATTTGCTTGGGTTGAGAGGTGTAGTGGCATATCGGGGGCAATCTGATGGGCAAGTTTGAGAACACCTGGTGTAGCGACAATAAAGGCATCAGGGTTTAATCCTGCCATTTGTTCGATGTGGCTTTTGAGAAGTTTCAGTTGGGAGTTGAACGGGAAGCCGTTAATAGTGACATAGACCTTTTTACCTCTAGCATGGGCATAATCGATCCCCTCTTTAAAACTCTCCATATCGAACTCTTTACCAGATCGGATGCGAAGTGAAAAATGGCTTACTCCACCATATACCGCGTCGGCACCAAAATCGATGGCAATTTTAAGTTTTTCAAGATTCCCCGCAGGGGAGAGGAGTTCCACTTTTTTCAATATGTCTCTTTCGATATGTCAATTAGTGGAGAAATTGTATCGTTTTATTTATTTTTTCCCAAACGATGCAAGTAATGCTTCGATATCATCACTGGAAACAACATCTTGAGTGGTGGTATCACCGTGAATGTGAACAGCGGAGCCGACCCGTTTGCTATCGTCAATTTTGCCTGAAAAGAGGTGATTCATGTAGTTGGATAGGGCACGCATAACGTTGATAACCCGTTCGATTTTTTGACGATGGATATCTTGGTACTGCATGATATCCATCACATTCATGATAGCATCGCCCCCGTTTTGGAAAATTTCGAGGATGGCATCCAAGCTTTGCTTAGCCGAGCTATTTTTTTCCAATTGGGTTTTGAACGCTTCGACATTCGGAAATTTAGTACTAAGTGTAGAAAAAAGTTCTATATTGCTTTGAATAAGTGTTGTAAGCGTTTTGACCTCTTTTTCACCATCGCAGAGGTCATTGCTGATCCCCTCGATCAGATCAAAAATCTCTGATGCTTTTGCTTCACTCTCTTTGGTGACGTCATCGAGTTGATGAACCATTTTATTATCATCTGTTGGAGGTGGTGGTGGCCAGCTGTGTAGTGCTGAAACACGATACGTTTCAGGATCCATCTCTTCATAAGGTTTTGTAGCTTCAGGGTCAGCTTGTTTTTCTTCCGTTACCGGAATGTCGGAAAGTTCCGATTCAGCAAACGTTTCATCGAGATCAATCTCACCATTCATCAGTGCATCTAATTCTTCTTGCGTCATTATGACACCTCTAACGATTAAATTACACTATAATATCACGGAAATCTTTATTTTATGGATATTTCGATGAAAGTTGATCTTCATAACCACACTTTACTATGCAATCATGCTACTGGAAGCGTCAATGAGTACGTCGAAGTGGCGATACGTTCAGGAATTGAGTATTTTGGGTTTTCAGATCACGCACCGATGCATTATGATCCAAAATATCGGATGAGCTTTGAGCAAATGGAGCTGTATGAATCGTGGGTTCGAGATGCTCAAATTGCATATAGTGATCAAATTACAGTTTTATTGGGATACGAAGTTGACTATTTACCGGGATATATGGATGAGCGGGTATTGATGCGCCCGTGCGATTATTTGATTGGAAGTGTCCATTTTATCGATGATTGGGGGTTTGATAATCCCGAATTTATCGGCAGATATGAGGGGGTGGATATTAATGCTATCTATGAGCGTTATTTCACCCTTATCGAGGAGATGGCACTGAGTCGGAACTTTGATATCGTTGGTCATTTGGATCTGCTCAAAGTGTTCAAATTTCTCCCGACCAAAGATATCCGGATATTGGCTAAAAACGCATTGAAAGCGATTAAGCAATCTGATATGACGATAGAGATCAATATGTCAGGATACCGCAAACCGATTACTGAAGCCTATCCATCCCCCCTCTTGCTTGAAGCGATTGCCGAGTTTCAGATTCCGATTACATTCGGGTCCGATGCCCATCGGAGTGATCAAATTGCTCTGTTTGCCAATGAGGTGGTAGCTCTCGCACGCACCTACGGATATTATGAATGTGCACTTTACAGTAATCGAAAGAGAGAAATGATTAAATTTTAATCACCTTCTATTCTTCACTTTTTGTCAGATTTTGCTATACTGCTCGAACTTTAATTCATTTTAGGAGTCTTGCATGGGTAAATTCGTTAATAGTGTCGACGAGTTTTTCAGTTTTTGTAAAGAGAATGACGTTCAGTTTGTTGATTTTCGCTTCACAGATATGAAAGGGACATGGCACCACGTTAGCTACCGTATGAGTGCGATCAACGCAGGTCATTTTGAAAACGGTCTTCCGTTTGACGGCTCTTCTATCGAAGCGTGGCAACCGATCAACCGTTCAGATATGCTTTTGAAACCAGATGCCCCATCAGCATTCATGGATCCGTTTACCGCCGATCCAACCATCATCGTGTTCTGTGATGTTTATGATATCTACAAAGGTCAAATGTACGAAAAATGCCCTCGTTCAATCGCAAAAAAAGCGCTTGAGCACCTTGCGAACTCTGGTGTAGGTGACGTTGCTTATTTCGGACCTGAAAATGAATTCTTCGTATTTGACGATGTCAAAATTCGTGATGAAGCAAACTGCTCATACTACGAAGTGGACACCGAAGAGGGTGCATGGAACGATGCGAAAGATTTCAAAGACGGTTTCAACACAGGTCACCGCCCACGTACCAAAGGTGGATACTTTCCGGTAGCACCGATCGATACTATGGTTGATCTTCGTGCAGAGATGATGTTGGCGCTAGAGCAAGTGGGTCTTGAAGTTGTTCTCGGTCACCACGAAGTTGCTCAAGGTCAAGGTGAAATCGGTGTGGTATTTGGAACGTTGGTTGAAGCGGCTGACAACGTACAAAAATTGAAATACGTTATCAAAATGGTGGCTCATCTCAACGGTAAAACCGTTACATTTATGCCTAAACCACTCTATGGAGACAACGGTAACGGTATGCACGTTCACCAATCGATCTGGAAAGATGGCAAAAACATGTTCTATAAAGAGGGGGGGTATAGCAATCTCTCTGAAACTGCTCTTCACTATATCGGGGGTATATTCCACCACGCACGTGCGGTTGCGGCGTTTACTAACCCATCTACCAACTCTTACAAACGTTTGATCCCAGGGTTCGAAGCCCCTTCAATTTTGACATACTCTAGCCAAAACCGTTCAGCTTCTTGCCGCGTTCCATATGGCGCGGGTGAAAAAGCAACACGTATCGAAATGCGTTTCCCTGATTCAACTTCTTGCCCATACCTTGCGTTTACGGCAATGTTGTTGGCTGGACTTGATGGTATTAAACATAAAATGGTGCCAGTTGGGCCAATGGACGAAGATTTATTCGAGCTTAGCCTTGATGAGATCCGTGAAAAAGGGATCCCACAAATGCCACATACATTGCGTGGCGCTCTAGAGGCATTGGTACGTGACAACGAGTTCTTGCAACCGGTTATGACTCCGTTGTTCATTGACACGTATCAGCACTACAAATTCGAAACACAAGTGTGGCCGTATGAAGCTCGTCCGACAGCGTTCGAATTCAAAACCACCTACTCTTGCTAACTATTTTAATATAACACGCTTTTCGGGCAAAGCCCGCAAAGTGGCATGGAGACCCTTATCCCCTGCATCCCCCTGAAGCTTCCCGTATCTTTCGGATACGGGAGAGTTTGTGTCTCATTTAAAAATCACTTTTTCAGCTTTATTTGACGATAACAGTTTATTGTATCATACGCAATAAATGCGCTTTTAGGAGCTATGTATGAAATGTTAAGGTTTTATCAGAGCAGAGCTTATTGTCGTCATTGTGATCATCGATGTATTGCCAGCGGGAGCAGGAGTATTTATGTTATTTGATAATTGATGTTTGTTTGAAGCTATTCCCCCTGTAATGGGGGAACATAGTGGAGAGAAATTACTCTGTAGGGAGGTGTGGACCTGCAGCAGAGTAATCAAACCCGCTTTGTCCGTCGGTGTATTTGTGGAAATTTTCGATAAAGAGTGCTGCAAGCTTATCCCGTTGTACGAGATACGCATCACGATCAGCCCACGCATTACTCGGGTTCAAAATCATAGGATCGATATCACCGAGTGTTTTAGGAATGTGAAAGCCGAATGTATTTGTGATGTCAAATTCACTCTGATTGATGGTGCCATCGAGGATAGCATTAATACACGCACGGGTATCTTTGATACTCATCCGCTTGCCGACGCCATAACCGCCACCTGTCCATCCGGTATTGACCAAATAGACATTAACACCGTGTTTGTCGATTTTCTCACCGAGGAGCTTTGCGTAAACGGTCGGATGAAGTGGCAAGAACGCTTCACCAAAGCATGAACTGAACGTTGCTACCGGCTCGGTAATGCCGCGCTCGGTTCCCGCTACTTTAGCGGTATATCCACTGAGGAAATAGTACATTGCTTGCTCTTTGGTAAGCTTGCTCACCGGAGGCAACACCCCGAATGCATCGGCAGAGAGGAAGATAATATTTTTCGGATGGGGAGCTTGGAGGTTTGGTTGGTGGTTGTCGATGTGCTCGATAGGGTAAGAGACACGGGTGTTTTCGGTTTTTGATCCGTCGGTATAGTCGACAACACCATCTTCATCATAGACAACGTTTTCTAGCAGGGCATTTTGACGGATAGCATTGTAAATTTCAGGTTCGTTGTTAGGATCAAGATTGATCACTTTGGCGTAACACCCCCCCTCAAAGTTAAAAACACCATCATCGTCCCATCCGTGTTCGTCATCCCCGATCAAAGCACGTTTCGGATCGGTCGATAGAGTAGTTTTGCCAGTTCCACTAAGACCGAAAAATAGACAGGTATCACCATTTGGTCCTACGTTTGCTGAACAGTGCATCGAGAGTTTTCCCTCGAGCGGCAACCAGTAGTTCATCATTGAAAAGATCCCTTTTTTCATCTCTCCGCCGTACCATGTTCCGCCGATGACACAAAGATTCTCTTCAATACTAAAGAGCACAAACACTTCAGAGTTGAGACCATGATGTGCCCACTTCTCGTTGATAGCTTTACATGCGTTGAGAACGGTAAATTGGGGTTTAAATGTTTTTAGCTCCTCCTCGGAAGGGCGGATAAACATATTTTTGACGAAATGGGATTGCCATGCGATTTCGGAGATAAAACGGACAGAGCGTTTGCTCGTGGCGCTTGAACCGCAGAAAACATCGGTTACGTAGAGATCCTTTCCGGAGAGTTGTTCTTTAGCGACGTTGAGCAGTTCATCAAAGATTGCTTTGTCGATTTTTTTGTTGACATCACCCCATGCGATGTATTTGTTTGATGGATCTTGGTTGACGAAATATTTATCTTTCGGGCTTCGTCCGGTAAAAATGCCGGTATCGACCATTGTTGCACCGTTGTTGGCCAATTTGCACTCACCGTTTTCAAGTTCGTGCTTAATCAACTCTTCATAGCTGAGGTTATGGAAAATCTTCCCACTGTCGTGTATGCCTATCGTCTCAATCTCTGCGGAAATCATGGTGTTTTTACCTTTTGGGATTATCGGCGTACTGTACGTCGATAAAAATTTTGCGAATTATACGCCTCCAATGTATAAACGAGAATTAAAATGGAGGATTATTTACTGACCTTACGCACTTGATGAAATCAAGAGCAAAAGGGGCAGTTTTCTGCCATATCAAAAAGATATGGCAAGCTTTAGGGGGTTGTAGGGACGTTTGTCCCTGATGCTTTACGGGCTATGAACGTAAAGTGGGTAACATCGGTTATTTAAACTGCGTGATCAATTCGGTCAAAATTTTAGGTGCCAAAGCTTCGTTTCCATTGTACTTTTGAAGTTTCACTCCGACGTTATTCATGCTTTTGGCGGTATTTTTGCACGCCATTTTCACCACTAGATAATCGCAATCTTCGATGGCGTCTGCCATCGTGTCGTGAGCACGGATATGGTCGAGATCATCCGCATCGTGATCGCAGGTATGGTGTTCATCATGGTTATGAGGGTGATCCTCTGTGTCTGCAACTTTGGGATTCGCACGGAGTCCCTCTAGGGTAAAACTTTTAAACATTCCGCCAGAGAGGTTAAATATGGCAAAATAAGGGGTGTGTCCAGCATTGCCAGCCATTTTAAGAGATTCATCAATTACAGGTACGGCGATTTTCATTATGTGCTCCACGCAAGAGTTAATTTGTGTACATTATGCCATAGGGAGCCTAAATACCCAATAACCATGATGAAATATAGAATTTAAACCTTTTGTAAGAAAGGGGAGTTCATAATGACGATAAGGTTACTAGGGTAATCTAAAATACTACAACTCA
>JACXUF010000092.1 GCA_014764105.1 Sulfuricurvum sp.
TGTATGGTATCAAATGTGAACGGATCGACATCGGTACGATCGATCGTCCTCCCGCATATACGGTTCAAGGTCTTAGTTTTGAGGAGCTACACACCATAGCGCACCACTTTGATCCTACATTGCCTATCCATATCGTATCGCGAACCCATCCTTCAGCTGTGCCGAGTAGCTACAGTGATGATGATATTATGAGTACTCTCGACAAACGCCCCCTCACCCGTGATGACATTGATGCTCTTTTTGATAATGAATCCAAAATAGTATTTGAACGTCTAGTGAATGAAGGGAAAATTGTTCAAATCGAACGTTCTAACGTCATTTTTTTCATTCCTGTTCAAAATATTGATCGAAAACGTTTAAAATAAGCTCATTTTTATTGACAATCGGTGCTTCATAACGTATAATTACGCCCTCATAAACATTCCGGATTAGCTCAGCGGTAGAGTAGGTGACTGTTAATCACTTGGTCGCTGGTTCGAATCCAGCATTCGGAGCCACTTATGAACCTTTTTTTCTTTTACTGTTCCGGATTAGCTCAGCGGTAGAGTAGGTGACTGTTAATCACTTGGTCGCTGGTTCGAATCCAGCATTCGGAGCCACCTTTATAAACCCCGTTGCCATATCTATCTCCTCGCCAAATGCCTCTTCAAGCAACATCTAAAGCTAAACACAATCTTTTTTTAACTACAATTCGATAGACAATAAATGATAATATGGAGGAGTATATGAAAGGGATTATCTTGGCCGGCGGAAGCGGGACACGACTTTATCCGATTACCAAAGGGGTCTCTAAACAGCTCGTCCCTATCTACGATAAACCGATGATCTACTATCCCCTCTCCGTTTTAATGCTTGCTGGTATTCGTGAAGTTCTTATCATCTCTACCCCTACCGATCTTCCCCGATTTGAAGAGCTCCTCGGAGATGGAAATGATATCGGGATGTCATTTTCTTATTGCGTACAACCCTCCCCAGATGGTCTTGCGCAAGCCTTTATCCTAGGAGCCGATTTCATCGGCTCTGATGATGTATGCCTAGTATTGGGTGATAATATCTTCTACGGTCACGGTTTGACAAAAATGCTTGCCCAGTCGGTTCGCAATGTCACCGAAGAGAACAAGGCGACCGTGTTTGGTTATTGGGTCAAAGACCCCGAGCGCTATGGGGTGGTGGAGTTTGATACAATGGGCAATGTCATCTCAATCGAAGAAAAACCAAAAGAGCCAAAAAGCAATTACGCAGTAGTGGGGCTCTATTTTTACCCAAATAGTGTTGTAGAGATCGCCAAAAACGTCAAACCATCCGATCGGGGAGAGTTGGAGATTACCACAGTCAATCAAACGTATCTTGCCCAAAACGCACTGAAAGTAGAACTCATGGGACGCGGGTATGCTTGGCTAGATACTGGGACCCATGAGTCACTTTTAGAGGCGAGCATGTTCATCCAAACCATCGAAAACCGTCAGGGACTAAAAGTAGCCTGTATCGAAGAGATCGCTTATGAGATGGGATACATCAGCCGTGATAAACTCCTAGAACTTGCACAGTCCCTAAGCAAAAACCAGTACGGTCAATATCTGATCCGCAGAGTCAATGAAGGGAAAATCGGAGAATGAAGTTTGAACGTGCCACTATTCCCGATCTTATTATTATCGAACCAAAAGTGCACGGAGACGAGAGGGGCTATTTTGTCGAAACGTTTCGTGCCGACAAACTCTCGGAGTTTTTAGGATACCATTTGAATTTCTCTCAAGATAACGAATCTAAAAGCTCCTATGGTGTTTTGCGAGGGTTGCACTATCAGCTCCCACCCCACGCCCAAACCAAACTGGTTCGGGTGATTGAGGGAGAGGTCCTCGATGTCGCAGTAGATATCCGAAAGGGGAGTCCGACATTTGGTCAGCACATCGCGGTTCGCCTCTCAGGGGAGAACAAACGCCAACTTCTTATCCCCAGAGGATTTGCCCACGGATTTGTTGTCCTCAGTGAAACCTGCACGTTTGCTTACAAAGTTGACAACTACTATAGCCCCGAATGCGATCGTGGCATTGCGTTTGATGATCCATCCATCAATATCGATTGGATCGTAGAGAGAGATAAATTACAATTGTCGGTAAAAGATACCAAACAACCCCTTCTAGCCGATGCCGATTTGTTTGCCTATGGGATGGATTTATATACCCCAAGGAAGACACGTGCGTAATATACTCATAACCGGAGCAAACGGTCAATTGGGGTGTGAACTTCGTGCTTTAGTTGAGAGCGAGGAGTTCAAAATCAACAATTCTCGATTCCTAACTCTCAATCCTCAATTCACCTTTGCAACGCGTGAAGCACTCGACCTCTCCAATCTTTGCGCCATAGAAAGGTTCTTTGAAGGTAAAACATTTGATGCGATTATCAACTGTGCCGCCTATACTGCAGTGGATAAAGCCGAATCCGAAAGAGAGCTTGCCGACACAATCAACCACCGATTTGTCTCGATGCTTGCCAAGATTGCCAAACGCGATAACGCCAAATTGATCCACATCTCTACCGACTATGTGTTTGATGGGAAAAACAATCGCCCCTATATTGAAAGTGATCCAACTAATCCGCAAGGGGTCTATGGACAAACCAAACGTGACGGAGAAAATGCGATTCTTGCAGTTTCCCCTGAAAATACCATCATCATACGCACCTCATGGGTTTACTCATCTTTTGGCAATAACTTTGTCAAAACAATGCTCCGTTTAGGAAAAGAGCGGGAGAGCCTAGGGGTAATTTTTGATCAAGTGGGGACACCAACCTATGCACGGGATTTGGCACGTACCATTTTAGATATTCTCCCCGAGATGAATAATTCAAAGCCTGAAATCTATCATTATTCGAACGAAGGTGTTGCTAGTTGGTACGATTTTGCCAAAGCGATCTTTGAAATTTCAGGAGTCGGGTGCCTCGTTGATCCAATCACTACCGATCAATACCCAACTCCAGCCACTCGTCCTCACTTTAGCCTGCTAAACAAAAACAAAATCAAATCGGAGTACAATATCAACATACCCTATTGGCGCGACAGTTTAGCGAACTGTTTAAAGGAGATGTGATGACAGCATTTAGAAATTTTCAACGCGTACATAACAATAAAATCGAAGTACAACTTCCTCAAGAATTTGAAGACCAAGAAGTTGAAATCATTATCTTACCGAGAGACAATTTACCAAACGATCTATCGTATCTCGAAGAGGAGATACAAAAAGGGATGAGCTCCCCTCTAAGTGATAAAACACATGAAGAAATTTTTGCAGATTTGATTAAAAAATATGCGCATTAAATATACCGAGCAAGCAAGGGAAGATTTAGATAAAATTGCAGATTACATCTCCCAAGATAGTATCCAAAAAGCAATCGATTATCTTTACAAATTAAAAAACAGAATTAAACTTTTAACCCTTTCCCCTTATATGGGCTTAGAATGCAAAACAAAAGGGTTAAAGTAAGATTGCAGAATTATGGTTATTGAAAAATATTTAATTTTCTATACTTTTGATGACGATTTAATCCAAATCAAAAGAATTCTTCACCACTCAATCAACTACAAAGGAAAAATATAAATCATGAAAACTATTTTAGTCACCGGATGCGCTGGATTTATTGGGAGCAATTTTGTCCCCTATTTTTTAAATAAATATTCCGATGTACGCCTCATTAATCTTGATCTCCTTACCTATGCAGGAGATATGGACAATCTTAGAGATGCACCGCAAGATGAAAGACATATTTTTGTCCAAGGGGATATCTGTGATCGATCTTTGGTCGAGTCATTGTTCGCACAATACGATATCCGTGGAGTGATCCATTTCGCCGCTGAATCGCATGTCGACAACTCTATCAAAAATCCTGGTGTGTTTGTCCAAACGAATGTCAACGGCACATTTACCCTACTGGATGTCGCCTACAAAACATGGATGGAAAAACCGTTTGTGTATAAAGCTGGGTACGATGGCTGCCGTTTCCACCATATCAGCACCGATGAAGTCTATGGAACCCTCAGCGATGATCCTAGTGATCTGTTTACCGAATCCACCCCGTATGCCCCCAACAGCCCCTACAGCGCTTCCAAAGCGGGTTCAGACATGATTGTACGCTCTTACCATCATACCTACGGGATGAATACCGTTATCACTAACTGTTCCAACAACTACGGTCCCAAACAACATAATGAGAAACTCATCCCGACCGTTATCCGCAAAGCACTCGCGGGTGAAAACATCCCCGTTTATGGTGATGGCAAAAACATCCGTGATTGGCTCTATGTGCTCGATCACTGCAAAGGGATTGATATAGTCTACCATACCGGACGCAGTGGCGAAGTGTATAACATCGGCGGACGCAATGAGCGTAGCAACAATCAAATAGTTGATCGTATCTGCACATTGCTCGACACCATGAAACCAAGAGATGATCACAAAAGCTACAAAGAACAAATCACGTATGTCGAAGACCGTGCTGGACACGATCGCCGTTATGCTATCGATGCGACCAAACTCGAAACCGAACTGGGGTGGAGAGCCGAAGAGACCTTTGACACAGGTATTATCAAAACGATAGAGTGGTATTTGAAAAAGTACAAAACCAGCGAGAAATAACTTGAACTACTTAAAAACTTTTTACCGTTTTTTACGAGATATCTACCGTAGCCGACATTTGTTGATCGATCTGGCAAAAAACGATTTTAAATCTCGTTATATGGGCAATTACCTTGGAATCCTCTGGGCTTTTGTCCAACCTACGGTAATGATAGCTATATTTTGGTTTGTATTTCAAGTAGGTTTTAAAAGTATGCCTGTAGATAATTTCCCTTTTATTCTTTGGCTTATGGCTGGGATGGTACCTTGGTTTTTCTTTGCTGAGAGC
>JACXUF010000093.1 GCA_014764105.1 Sulfuricurvum sp.
GGTCACAAAAATGTGAAAGTGCTCAACGGAGGTCGTGCTGCAATCATGGCAGTAGATCCGGCACAAAAAGAGTACGATGCACTTAATAAAGAGCTTAAGGCGGTTAAAAAAGCCCAAAAAGACGCGAAAAATGCGATGAAAAAAGAGGGTGCTGATCAAGCGGCTCTCGAAGCAGCCGTTAAAAAAGCAGCTGACGATGCAAAAGCGTTGAGTGCAAAAATGGCTGAAGTAGAAAAGCGTCTCCTTGTCGTCAAAGGGGATGAGGTTGTTGCACCTAAAAAATATAAAATTGATCCGAAAAAGATCAAATGGAATGTCATTGCAAGTAAAGACGAGGTCAAACACGCGATGGATGATATCCTCAAAAACGGGAAAAAATCGAAATACGCGATTATCGACTCTCGTGGTATCACTGAGATCGTCGGTGAGCGTAAAGTGGATAACGTTGCACGCGGCGGACATATTCCAGGTGCTACATTTATCGAATGGTCACAAATTTCCGATGCCAATAAAAAACTCTCTTTCCGTTCAGCAGCAGAGTTGCAAGCGGTTTATGACAAATACGGCATTACACCAGATAAAACGATTTACGCTTACTGTCATGTAGGTACAGGGCGGAGTTCGGAACATATTACGGCGCTTCAACTATTGGGTTACAAAAACGTTAAAGTTTTCACAGGAAGCTGGGACGTTTGGGGTAACGACATGAACCTTCCGATTAAACGATAAGGCTAGAGACAATGACAAAAGTAATGAACAATCAACGCCGCGATTTCCTCAAAGTATCGGGAATGACGGCTGCATTAGTGGCATCACAAGGTTCACTATTTGCAAAAACCAACGTAATTTCGGTCGAGAACGGTAAAAACAACTATCCGAACACTAACTACACCGAAGAGATGTACCGTAACGAATTTTCATTCGTATACGGGAAAAAAGAGGAACACGGCTTTGCGTATCACTGTGTAAACTGTCAAGGTAACTGTGCGTGGGAAGTTTGGTCAAATAACGGTGTTATAACCCGTGAAAACCAATCGGCTCGCTATCCAGTGATCAATGCAAAAATCCCTGACTTTAATCCGCGCGGATGCAACAAAGGGGTTCAACACTCACAAGTGATGTACCAAAAAGATCGTATCCTCTACCCGATGAAACGTGTCGGTGAGCGTGGTGAGGGGAAATGGAAGCGTATCAGCTGGGATGAAGCGGCAGAAACCATCTGTCAAGAGATTTTCAACTGTATGACAGATCCTGAGCGTGGTCCAGATAAATTGATGGTACACGCGGGGACTGGTCTTTTGACTGAGGGTCGCCGTGGTGCGCCGCTCCGTTTCTCGACACAGCTTGGTGCGATCCGTATTTACCCATCATCATACCTTGGGGATATGTTCTCTGGTGCGGCGATTGCGTACGGTGAGGGTAATATGGGTTGTACATGGGATTTTATGTATACCGTCGATACAGCGGTTATGTGGGGCGGAAATCCATCGGTTTCCCGTATTCCAGATGCTCACTTTGTGTGGGAAGGGAAATACAACGGAGCGAAAATCATCACGATTACTCCGGAGTTCAATGCAACCGCAAAATCATCTGATCTTTGGATCCCGATTAAAGCAGGTTCAGACAATATCCTTGCAATGGGTGTTATCAATGTCATTATTAATGAAAAACTTTATCGTCCAGAGTTTATGAAAGTATTGACAGACCTTCCGTTCTTGGTTGATGTTGAAACGCAAAAACTCCTTCGACGCTCCGATATGGAACACGCGAAAAATGATGAAGATCATCACAAATACATGGAGGAGTTCTATTGCTGGAACACAGCCAAAAATGAGATCGCTTTGATGCCAGGTACCGAAGGTAGTGCTGAAAAATCACTCCGTCTTGATGACCACGGAATTGTTCCTGCCCTTGAGGGTTCATGGACGATCAAAGATATGCATGGGCACAAGCGTGAAGTGACAACTGTATTTGAAATGCTCAAAAAATCGGCGGCGAAGTTCAGCCCTGAAGCGATTCAAGAGGTGACCGGTGTGCATCCAGATACAACACGTCAATTGGCACGCGATATAGCTATCCCTAAAGTCGTTGAAATCACTACTGGATTCTCGCTTAACAAATATTTCAACGGTGTTATGACGATTTGGAATATCTCCTCTATCTGTGGATTGACAGGGCGTATGGGACCATACGGTGGTATCAATACGGAGAATGAATTTACCCTCTCTGGATTGGGAGAGCTTTCAGGTTTTGCTGGTAAATACAACGCCCGTTTTGGTTCAGGTTTCGTCGGTGAGTTCGTATTTGGTGACGGTATGAAAACGTTTGATCGATATTTCGGTGATGATGATGTCAAACGTGCTCAAAACGGTATGACCAAAAAAGAGTACATGGCGGTATTGTCTGAATTACTCAAAGATGGTGAGAACAATAAGAAAAATCTTGACTCAAAACACGGAAACAAAAACAAACCATGGTGGCAACCTGATTGTGCGTTGATCGTAGCCGACTCTAAATTCCGCCGTAATAAGGGTAGTGAATACCGTAAAGCGTTCTTGAACAAAACGAAATTCTATGCCTGCGTAGATTATCGTATGTCTGAAGCTGCACAATTTGCGGATATCTTGCTTCCGGCAAAATCACATTATGAAGTGTACGATATTCGCACTTCTCCAGGATACCACCGTTTTACCAACTTGGCTCAGCCGGTTGCAAACATCAAAAACATCGGTGAAGCGATGGATGAGTGGTCAATGTTCACTTTCTTGGCTAAGAAAATGGAAGAGTTGGCAAATCGTCCGGAAAACAAACCGAAAGCAAAAGTGCCAGATCACAAGAGATATGCGAAACCGGGCTTTCACGATTTGACCATTTTCCATAAAGAATTCACAAATACCGATCCAGAATCTGAAGGTGCGGGTGAGGTTTATCTTGGAACCGACAAAATGGCGGTACAGGCTGCATTGGAAAAATGTGAGCAGTATGAGCCATGGACAATGGAGAAAATGTACAAAGTGGGTGGATTCTTGCTCATTAATGAAAAAGCGGCAAAATCATCTCCATTGTACTCAGACCGTCCGTTTAACTCGAACGAAGATCACCTCTATAAAATGGAACGTTTAGAGACGCTTTCAGGTCGTCAAACATTCTATGTCGATCATGAGATGTTTATTAAATTAGGAGCGGCTACCAATACCGGTATGGAAGGGATACGTCCTCAGTCAAAAGAGTATCCGTATGTATTCATGACTCCGCACGCACGCTGGTCGATCCACTCGAACTACAAAACATCTCGTACATTGTTACGTCTTCAACGCGGTGTTCCGGCAGTGCAATTAAACCGTAAAGTTGCAGAAGCAAAAGGGATCAAAGACGGTGATACTATCCGTATCTACAATGCACTCGGTGAGTTCTATGCTATGGCGAAACTTTCATCTTCAGCACCGGCTGATGGCTTGGTAATGGAGCATGGATGGGAACCGTACATGTATTTGAAAAACAAAGGGCACAATGAAGTTGTACCAACAGCATTGAACCTTCTTGAAATGGCTGATGGATGGGGTCACCTCAAATTCGGTGGACTTTGGGACGGTAACCAATACGCATACGATGGTGCCGTTAACTACGAAAAAGCAAAAGACGTACAGTACTAAGGGGAATAGATGTCTAAACGACAATTAGCAATGGTAATGGACCTGAACAAATGTATCGGGTGCCAAACATGTACCGTAGCATGTAAAACGCAATGGACGAACCGTAACGGTCGTGAATATATGTATTGGAATAACGTCGAGACCTATCCAGGTACGGGTTATCCAAAAAACTGGATGGAACTCGGTGGCGGATTTGATGCAGCGGGTGACCTCCAGCCAGGTGTCATCCCGAACCTCGAAGCTGATTACGGGGTACCTTGGGATTATAACTATGATAGCTTGATAACTCAAGGGTTGTTGGACAGTACGGGTGCAGCAGGATTCCATCCGCACGTTTCTCCGACATGGGGGCCAAACTGGGATGAGGACGAAGGTGCTGGAGTATTCCCGCAAGACAACTATTTCTTCTACCTTCCACGGATTTGTAACCACTGTACGAATCCGGGTTGTTTGAGTGCGTGTCCGCGTGATGCAATCTTCAAACGTGAAGAAGATGGTGTTGTATTGGTTGACTTGGATCGTTGTCAAGGGTACCGCTATTGTATCGCGGGATGTCCTTACAAAAAAATCTATTTCAACCCGAAAATCTCTAAATCTGAGAAATGTATCCTCTGTTTCCCACGTGTCGAGCAAGGTCTACCGCCGGCGTGTGCGCAACAGTGTGTCGGACGTATCCGTTTCGTAGGATTCTTGGATGATGAAGAGTCACAAGTATACAAATTGGTACACAAATATAAAGTAGCATTGGGTCTGCGCTCTGACTATGGAACTCAACCGAATGTTTATTATATCCCTCCAACCGAATCTCCGGCAAAATTTGATGCCGAAGGCAAAATCATTGAGGGTTCAACTCGTCTTCCGGTAGAAGAGTTGGAAAAATTGTTTGGACCTGCGGTTCATGATGCGATTAAAACGCTCAAAGCAGAGATGCAAAAACGTAAAGAGACGGGTGTGAGTGAGTTGATGGATCTATTGATCGCCTACCAACACTCTGATATGTTCCGCTTGGACAACAACTACTATCAACAAGTAGCCAAAGAGAATAAACGTAACCCATTGGCGCCAGTCGATACACGCTACATTGCGGGTAAATTCACCAAAAAAGGGCATGGACAAGTATTGTTCGGCGGACACACTACAGGAGGACACCACTAATGAAAAAACTATTAACCACCATTCTTTCATTGGGTGTTGCCACATCAGCCGCTTTGGCGGGTGATTTGAGCCTAACTGCTAT
>JACXUF010000094.1 GCA_014764105.1 Sulfuricurvum sp.
CTACTCTGATCCGATATTTTTCATCACCGCTCAGTTTTCTACACCCTATAGGTCTAGGATTGCTTCCGACTTCTTGGATATGAGAAACAACCCTTTTTAAAATCACCGAAGGGAGATTTTCTATCTCTTTAGCCGCCGATTTTTTTGATCTCGATCTTATAGCTTCCCATTAGCTTCCAGCTGCTTTAGAAATGACTCAAACGACAATATCTCTTCATTTTTTCGCTCTTCGAACGCTTTGAGATCCATGTTGTCTTCTCTCAATGCATCAATAACAATATTATTGACGAGAGATGAGAGTGACTCTGAAGTCTCTAGTGCTTTGAGTTTGAGGAGCTTGAGGATATCCTCATCGAGAGTAATGGTGGTACGCACACTCATAGCATCTCCTTCTTTGAGTGCACTATAGCGTATTCTCATCAATACATCATGATGATTAAACATCTTACCTCTCCCCTCAGTCCCCGCTAAACAACTATAGTTTATAATTCCTCCAACAATTTACGCATCAAAATGCACCAAGGAAACCACTATGGGCTTATCAATTGGACTCGTCGGACTACCAAACGTCGGAAAATCGACCACCTTTAACGCACTCACAAAAGCACAAAACGCCGAAGCGGCAAACTATCCGTTCTGTACGATCGAACCAAACAAAGCGACCGTTCCGGTTCCCGATGCCCGTCTGAATGAACTTGCTAAAATCGTCAATCCTGAGCGTATCCAATACTCAACACTCGATTTCGTCGACATCGCAGGTCTCGTCAAAGGGGCGAGCAAAGGTGAAGGTCTCGGGAATAAATTTCTCTCCAATATCCGTGAAACCGAAGTGATCCTCCAAATCGTCCGCTGTTTTGATGATGAGAATATCGTCCATACCGAAGGGCGTATCGACCCAATATCTGACGTTGAAATCATCGAAAATGAACTTATTTTCGCCGATATCGAAGTCCTCACCAACCGTATCGAGCGTCTCAAAAAACAGGCAAAAAATGACAAAGAGGCAGCAGCGATGGTGGCGTTTGCCGAAGAGTTAGCAGAGTTTTTAGCAGAGGGGAATCTTGCCCGCAATTTCCACAAAGCAAAGAGCGAAATGTTTGAAAAGCTCAATACCGAAGTGCGCCTGCTCAGTGCCAAAGAGATTATGTACGGAGCAAACGTAGACGAAGAGGGTCTCACTGAAGATAATGATTATGTGGTACGTCTCCGTGAACACGCTGCAAAACACGGCTGTGAAGTGATCAAACTCTGTGCAAAAATCGAAGAAGAGCTCGTTGGGATGGAAGACGATGAGCGTAACGAATTCCTCCGTGATATGGGTGTCGAAGAGTCTGGATTGGAGCAAATCATCCGCAAAGGATTCGATAAACTCGGACTCATGAGTTATTTTACTGCCGGTGTCAAAGAGGTTCGAGCATGGACGATCCGCAAAAATACAACGGCTCCGAAAGCGGCCGCCGTGATCCATAATGATTTTGAAAAAGGGTTTATTCGTGCCGAAGTGATTAGCTATAATGACTACATCACTTGTGGTGGAGAGAATAAATCTAAAGAAGCTGGAAAAATGCGTTTGGAAGGAAAAGAGTACATTGTGCAAGATGGTGATATTATGCACTTTAGATTTAATGTATAGGGCTTTGAACAAAATACCTACCGATTGGTAGTGCGATCGATATTCACGAGCATGGCGGACATCTCAACGTACGGTTAAACTTAACTTTTAGGAATTAAGCCGTCCTATCGTTTGGGCGAAACGAACATGATGTCCAGTTGAAACGCCTAATTCCACCATCCCTTTTTCGCACAGCATGACGATGGTAGATCCCATTCGAAAACAACCAAAATCATCCCCTTTACTCAAATAGAGATCTTTATAGCTGTATTTACTCGGCGATAGAGTCGTATTGGTTCGGATGCGTGGCTCAAAACTCACCTCCATCTCTCCGACATTGAGGGCCCCTACAAGAATCAGAAAAAACCGTTTCCCCTCTGCACTGAGGCACTCCAAAACCACACGCTCATTCTCTACAAACAAATTAACCTGCTTTTTAAGCGAAGGGATATTGACCGGATAGAGCTTTCCTGGGATATGGACGACATGAAGCACCTGCATATCGATCGGGGCATGATAGCGATGATAATCGCGGGGTGAGAGATAAAAATTAACAAATATCCCATCATGTATACTTTTTTTCGATTCACTGGAGATTCCATCCCCCAAGACCTCATCAACACTGTAACTCATCCCTTTAATTTGCAGTGCCAAATCACCACTAATCGTTCCACATTCGGTAATCAACGAATCGCAGGGGCTAATCATATCGAGCGGATCGGTTGAAAAGTGGCGCATATGCCGAAATCTTCGGGTAAATAACGCATTCAATGTGGGGTAAGTGTCAGCCATTTCAAAATCGGACATATCCAGCCCCATAAGTCGGACATAGGTTTTGTTGATGAGCGATTGAAACATTTTAGTGTGCTCTTTTGAAGCAAATTTTCCAAAAGCTTGTGAAATAGCTGAAGTGACGTGTTGTTTCATTATGACTCCTGATCCTCTTCGGTTTGAATTTCCCGTTTGGCGATCTCTTCGATCAACACGGTGGCATAACACCCTTTCGGAAGGGTGAAATGGAGTTCAAACCACGCTTCCTGCTCTTTATACTCCCCCTCGACATCTTCGGGGAAAATCCATCCATAACGACGCACACCGTCGATTCCGTTAGTGATTGTGTCGTATTCTTTCTCAATACTCTCAGCCCATCTTGTAGCACGTGTAACGCGTTTGCCACTGAGCAACCCGCTTACCGAAATATCTCGTCGATTAAATCGCTCCACCTCATCACCGCTCTCGTAATGAAAAATTTTTCCATAGGGGTAGTGCATCATCACATCCCCGTGGATCAATTTGAACGGATGGGGTTGAGCTTTCATCGCTTTGAGCTCCTTTTCATCAAATGGCAAAATATTGACCAACTCATCCACACCGAAACTTACGACGAGTTTAGAAATTTCAATACGGCGGGCAAGCCAAGCGTTAAAGAGATAACTCTGATACGAATTGACATAAAACTGCGCCAATTTTTTGTTTTTCTCTTTGAGATTTCCCGCCAATATTGCTTGACCTTTTTTATAGTTCTCACCATCCAATCCAAAGCGCTGAAACCCGAAATAATTCGGCATGCCATATTGTTTGATCATCTTTAGTGCCTCTTTAATTTTGACGGCGGCAGTTGGATTGACCTTTTTGAGACGTACAAAAAAACGGTTCCCCCTGAGATGTCCAACACGGATTTTATTGTTATGATACGTCTTACCGAGGATTTTAATATCCTTATGTTCGAAGTTTTCTAAAACCCCCTCGTATTTTCGTGGCAATGAGATGTATTGCTTGGTTTGAGCATTTTTATCTTTCAACCCTGCATAGCCGATATCACCCCCTTTGATCCCCAAATGGTTGCTGAAAATATTGACCATTTGCCATGTCGAAAGATTTTTTTTGCGAACATGAAGTACCAAATGCTCCCCCTCCCCGCTAAAAGGGTACAAAGGGATCTCATCGACGACGAAATCACGCGCCGACTGACGAAAATAAAACTCGATCGGACTGTGGGGTAGATAATAGTGACGCTCCATAAAACTCCTAAAAATGGTGTGCTTTGCACCGAGGGATAAAACGACCACGTCGTGCACGGGCAACTAGGGTGATACGGGTCCGAGTACGTGCAGCAATCTGCCGTATAGTGTTCAATCGGCTAGGTGAAAAAGCGATCAACATCTCATACTCTTCCCCGCTGCACCCTATTTTGTCGGGGATCTTTTTACAAAATCGAACCCCCATTTTGTTAGCATTGCACAGTTTCCCAATATCACTAAACAGACCATCAGAGATATCCATTCCGCACCGTAAATAGCGTCTTGCGTGTGCAACAAACGACTGCCGCAATGTTGGAGAAATGAAACGACTTTTACTATGCACTCTTCCCCCGCTAAGCAAATAGCGCAAATCCCTAGCCGACTTTCCGATCTCTCCGGTATAGGCTATAATATCCCCAACTTTCAAACCTTTTCGGTGAAGCGGTTTTTGAGCTTTTGAGATGATCGTAACCGAGAGATCGAGTTTGTAATTTGCGATCGTATCCCCTCCGATAATCTCAATACCGTACTCTCGTGCGGCGGCTTGAATACCGCGTGAGAGTTCATCCATTTGATGGAGCGTCATCGATTTAGGCAAAGCCACCCCCAGCACTGCGTATTTGGGAATCGCATTCATCGCTATGGCATCTGAAATATTAACAATCATCGCTTTATAGCCGATTTGGTAAGGGGACATCCACAAACGTTTAAAATGGACATTCTCAAAAAAAAGATCTTTGCTGTAAACCCACTCCCCAAGAGTAGCCCCATCATCACCGATATGGGTAGAATCTGAACAAAAAGTGGAGATGAAATAGTTTTCGGTATTCATAATGGTATTATTATAGACAAAACCGCATTATAACTGCGTTAAATGGATTTTTGAGATTGTTTTACAGTAACCAGCATAGATTCTAAAACACCCCTTTAGATACAATTTAGAGTTTCACTGTTAACTCAAAATATCTTACAACAACGCCCTCCAAACAAAGTCATTTTAACAACTTTGCTTGAAGAGTTGGGCAAGTCAAGTACGGGAACGTACCCAATCTTACCAATAAATCATCCCTATTCTGTAACCATTTCACCCATTTTAGATAGAATCCTCTTTTTATTTTGTTACTATTTTGGACAATCCCCAAGAGTTTCGCCCCAACCTCCATCCTATAACCCTTTTTAATCTTACTCAAGGAGCCGCTCGCTATAATCGTTCACAGATTTTACACAAGGAAGGCGTA
>JACXUF010000095.1 GCA_014764105.1 Sulfuricurvum sp.
AAAGTTTTTGAATGTAGAGCTGAGAAGTTCATTGGTAACCACTTCGTCTTCAACAACCATCGCCGTAAGTTTTTTTGTTTGTTCGGTAAGCTGGATTAAATCAATATTTGCTGACATATAAACTCCTTTCTCTATGCAATGATATGTTAAATTATGTCAATGTTATTAATTGTTGCAATTATAAATAATATTGTTTATCATCACATTAATAAAACTACTAAAATTGCTTGAATTGTTCAAGCCATTCAATATTGAACTCATTCGTTTTTTCTTGCTGACGTAAAATCGAGTCGATAATGCTGAGCAAAGTTGAGCGATCCATAAACTGAAGTAAAGCGGGATCGATATGGGTTGGTTTTACCCCATCATACCGGTTTAAAAGATTTTCAATATCGCGGATAAGTTGTTCGTTTGTTACTTCCATGATTTGGAAGTTTATTCCATTTTGCTTAAATTACATAAATAGAGAATAATTTTTCAATTGATTAACATAATATATATTATATTGAAAATCTTTTTAGCACGATTTTCCGTGTATAGACTCTTTTTCTCTCCAATGTAAACAAACCTCAGTATCAGCTATTATCAAACCAAAAGTTTCCAAACGCTATAATCGCGTAAAATATTTTGTGAGGACTTTGATTTGAGAAGTCATTTTTGTACCGATTTAAGTGAAGTAAACGTAGGTGAAAATGTCGTTTTGTGCGGTTGGGCGAATAGCTATCGTGACCATGGGGGTATCGTATTTATCGATTTGCGCGATAAAAGCGGTTTAATCCAGCTTGTATGTGACCCTGCCGACAACGCACACGCCCATAAAATTGCAAGTGAAGTCCGCGATGAATTTGTCCTCATTGCATACGGGCGTGTCCGTCTTCGCGGTGAAGGGCTTACCAATCCGCGTCTCAAAACTGGAGCAATAGAGATCGTCGTTGAAAATCTGATTATTGAAAACCGCTCAGAGCCTGTACCGTTTGTCATTGGCGACAACAGTGTCGGTGAGGAAACTCGTCTCAAATATCGCTACCTCGACCTTCGCAACCCGAATGCGTTCCAAACATTTCAAATGCGTTCAAAAGTAGCCATAGCTGCACGTAACGTATTAGACCGCCTCGGATTTTTGGAAGTAGAGACCCCCATTCTAACCAAATCGACTCCGGAGGGGGCACGTGATTATCTCGTCCCTAGCCGTGTCCATGAGGGTGAGTTCTACGCCCTTCCCCAATCGCCACAGCTTTTCAAACAGTTATTGATGGTTAGTGGATTTGATCGCTATTTCCAAATCGCAAAATGTTTCCGCGATGAAGATTTACGGGCCGATCGTCAGCCTGAATTCACCCAAATCGACGTTGAAATGAGCTTCTGCAACCAAGAAGACGTTATTCGTGTCGCCGAAGAACTTATCACGGGGATGTTTGCCGCTGCTGGATACGAAATATATACACCGTTTAATCGTATCAAATACTCTGATGCAATGGAGTGGTATGGATCGGACAAACCAGATCTTCGTTATGATCTCAAAATGGTTGATGTGATCGATATCTTCGCACGCTGTGATAACGAGATTTTTACCTCAATCGCTGCTAACCCTAAAATGAACAGAATCAAAGCGCTTCGCGTTCCAGGTGCCGATTTGGTATTTTCGAAACGTGAGATGAAAAGCTTTGAGGATTTCGTCCGTAAATTCGGTGCAAAAGGGCTCGGTTATTTCCAAATGAAAGAGGATGGTCTCAAAGGACCACTGGAGAAATTCTTTACCCCTGAAGATTTGCAACTCCTTGTTGAACGTACCGGTATGGAAGTGGGTGACGTGGTCTTCTTTGGTGCGGGTGACAAAAAAACGGTTTGGGATTATATGGGTCGTTTCCGCATCTTCATCGCTGAACATGAAAAAATGAACTTGATCGACAAAGATCGTTTCGAGTTTGTTTGGGTTGTCGATTTCCCGATGTTCGAGATTGAAGATGGTCGTGTCAAAGCACTCCATCACCCATTCACTATGCCGCGTGATCTCAACCACGAACACCTTGAAGATATCGAATCGATTGCCTACGACATTGTCCTCAACGGAACCGAACTCGGTGGCGGATCGATCCGTATTCACAAGCAAGATTTGCAAGAGCAAATTTTCAAACTCCTCGGCATCGGTGAAGAAGAAGCGCAAGAGAAATTCGGATTTTTGCTCGATGCACTCAAATTTGGGGCTCCACCGCACGGCGGGTTCGCTATCGGATTTGACCGTTTTATGATGTTGCTCTCGAAAAAAGATAGCATCCGTGATGTTATCGCATTCCCAAAAACACAAAAAGCATCTTGTATTATGACGCAAGCTCCGAGTCCGGTAGAGTTGACACAGCTCCGCGATCTACACATTCGCATTCGTGAAAGTGCTACTAAATAGGATGTCGCTGGAGCAAAAAGTCCTCATTGGCTTATGCCAGCCGCTGAGAGACCAAAGCTTGCCCTTGATGGATAAAAATTAAAGGATCATATCAGTGAAAAAGCTTTTTCTGATTATCGGAGCCCCTGGATCGGGAAAAACGACCAATGCGGCAATGATTGCTGAACGTAACAATGAATTAATCGCCCATTACTCGACGGGAGATCTGCTCCGTGCTGAAGTAGCCAGCGGAAGCGATCGTGGTCACATTATCGATAGTTTTATCAGCAAAGGGCTTATCGTTCCGATCGAAATCGCTATTGAAACGATTACTGGCGCGATCAAATCATCCCCTTTTAATGTTATTTTATTCGATGGTTATCCCCGTTCACACGAACAGATGTATGAGCTTGATAAATTTCTCACCCTTGATAGCAGTATTGAACTCATCAGTGTGATTGAAGTAGTGGTGAGCGAAGGTGTAGCACGAGATCGTGTTCTCGGACGTGCACGTGGTGCCGACGATGATGAGAGAGTGTTCAACAATCGGATGAGTGTTTATACCGATCCGCTCAGCGATATTCAATCCTTTTATGAATCAAAAAGGTTGCTCCATAAAATCGACGGTGAGCGCCCTATTGATGCCATCGTCAATGATATGGAAAGTTTTATCAAATACAAAATTCAAGTTAATAGGAAGTAATATGAAAATCATTCTTTTGGGTGCGCCTGGTGCAGGAAAAGGGACGCAAGCTCAATTTTTGACCAAAACTTTCGACATTCCGCAAATCTCAACCGGCGATATGCTACGTGCCGCAATCCAAGCGGGTACGGAACTTGGAACCTTAGCAAAATCGTTTATGGATGCAGGTAAACTAGTAACCGACGAGATCATTATTGGTCTAGTCAAAGAGCGCATTGTTCAAGATGACTGCAAAAACGGTTTTCTCCTCGATGGCTTCCCACGTACCATTCCCCAAGCCGATGCTCTTAAAGAGGCCGGAGTAGCAATCGATGCTGTGATCGAGATTGATGTTGCCGATAGTGTTATTGTTGAGCGTATGTCTGGACGCCGTGCCCATCTTGCTTCAGGTCGTACTTATCACATCGTTTACAATCCGCCGAAAGTGGAAGGAAAAGATGACGAGACAGGTGAAGACTTGGTTCAACGTGACGATGACAAAATCGAAGTGGTTTTGGATCGCCTCCGTGTGTATCATGAACAAACTGCTCCGTTGATCGGATACTACAAAAGTCTCTCATCCATAGATACCTCAATCAAATACATTACCATCGATGGAAACCAAAAAATCGATGCGGTTGAAAAAGAAATTTTGGAAAAACTTAAATAATATTCCTTCTCCACTTAGTGGGGAATCTCGTGTTATAATCCTCTCATGAAGACTCCCCACTTTTATGCCGTTATTATCGGATCTGAAATCCTCAATGCCCGTCGAGAAGACAAACATTTTCTTTTTATCCGTGATGCCCTACTCCGTCGTGGACATACCCTCTTCTCCTCATTCATCATCAAGGATGATCCTACATTGATCTACAATACCTTTACAATGATAAAAAATGATCCAGATGCGGTGATGTTCAGTTTCGGAGGGATCGGTTCTACCCCTGATGACCTTACACGCCAAATGGCAGCAAATGTATTTAGTGACGGTCAATTGATACCACATGAACAATTTACCACTGATATTATTGAACGGTTTGCAGACGCGGCCTATCCACACCGCATTCATATGGCCGATTTACCTAAAAATTCGGGTTTGCTCTATAATGTGATCAATAATATGTCCGGATTTTATTTGGAAGAGCGCTATTTCTTCATGCCTGGATTTCCAGAGATGTCCCACCCGATGGTCGAAGAGGCTTTGGAGAGATTTTATCCCTGTGCACTCATCTCATTTCGTAAAACTTTGATTGCGAATACATCTGAAAATACATTAATTGATGTCATGAAATCGTTGGATAGTGATGTAGATTTTTCATCATTACCGATGATCAATGGAGGCAATCCTATCGTCGAGATATCGGTCGCATCAGAAAATAAAGAGACCTGCGAACGTAATTTTCATAAATTTATAGTCTACTTGGAAGAGCACAAAATCACTTTTACTATTCTATAACTGATGTTACGCACTTTACGTTAATAGCCCGTAAAGTGGCAGGGACAAATCTCCCTACAACTCCCTAAAGCTTGCCATATCTTTCGGATATGCCAGAAAACTCCCCTTTTTACTATTGGATTTCATCAAGTGCCGTAAAGACTGTTCACATCAAACCCGAATAAATTAACGATAGTGGCGATCATATAATTTATTTTGCTCTTGGTGGCTGTTTAACTCGCTTTTTAGCATCTCTAGGCGCTCTAATCGTTGTTCGGTTGTAGGATGGGTACGAAATAAATTG
>JACXUF010000096.1 GCA_014764105.1 Sulfuricurvum sp.
ACAGTGTCTGTAATGACTGTGAAGAGTACATCATTACGACCAAAGATAACCAAAGTGCAGTGTTGATCTCCTATGAAGAATATGCGTCGATGAAAGAGACGATGTATCTGCTCTCGTCTAAAAACAATCGTGATTGCTTGATGGATTCTATCGAAGAGATTGAAAAAGGGCAGTTCACGATTCAAGAGATTGTGAGTTGATGATCGCGCTTTCGACCAAGGGGTGGGAAGAGTATCTCTATTGGCAACATAACGACAAAAAGATACTCAAACGGATTGATACACTTTTAGAAGACATTCGTCGAAATCCTGATGAAGGGTTGGGAAAGCCTGAGAAATTGAAAGAAAATTTGTCGGGGTATTTGTCCAGACGGATTACTGCTGAACACCGCCTCGTTTACACCATCAAAAATGATCTGATTATCGTGGCGCAGTGTCGGTATCACTATTAACTGCCATTACGCACTTGATGAAATCAAGAACAATATGGTCAGTTTTCTGCCATATCCGAAAGATATGGCAAGCTTTAGGTGATTGTAGGGACATTTGTCCCCGCCACTTTCCGAGCTATGAACGTAAAGTGGGTAACATCAGCTATTAAGACAAAATCGCTTTGGCTAACTCAAACTGATTAGCAGTCATGATATGGATTTTGGGGTGGAGTGCTTTGAGCTCTTTGAAAAGATTTTTACTCAGCTCAAATCCGACACGATATTCCTCTTCGGGACTGATGAGGGATGCGCATTCGAGCGCTTCAACCCACTCATGCGGGACAAAAATCCCCGGAACGTTCTCATCCAAGAAGCGTGCGGTGCGAAGTTTGGTGATTGGGAAATAGCCCAAAACAAGAACACACTCTGCGTTGTTTTCACGGTTGGCTTCTGCCATCATTGTTAAAAGTTTTTGAGCGTTTTCGAGATCATACACAGGTTGGGAGATGATACCGATTGCTCCGTGAGCCACCTTTTTGGTTATTTTCTTTTGCAATGTTGCGGCACTTTTGGCATATGCGTCGATCACGGCGAAAGGGTAAATCTTTTGGACAGGGGCAAGGAGTTTTTGCCCCGCCATATCGGTCCCGTCGTTGAGTGTAGTGATAATATCGAGGAGGAGTTTGCTGTTCCCCTCGAACACCCCTTTTGTGTGGGGCTGATCTGAATAGTGAGCGCTGTCACCTGTGAGGGCGAGGATTGCGCGGACATTCGATTCGTTGGCACCGAGGAGATCGGATTGTAATGCGATACGGTTGCGGTCACGCATACTCATTGTCGCGAGCGTCGGTTTATGAAAACGGTTCTGGAGCATTTGAGCCGCAAAGAGGGCGTTGTATTTGAGTTTGGCTAGAGGATTATCGGTAGTACTGAATCCATCGACCAAATGGTGTAGCCCAAGCGCTTCGATTTTATCGACGGTAGGGGTGAACTGAGCCGAACGAGAAGGGGTCGTTTCTAGGGTAATGCAAGTGCTATTGCGTAGTTTATGGATAAAGGTTTCGAACAAAAGATGCCTTTGGATATAATTGCGTCATTATAACAAAATGTGGGAAATCTATTTTGATAAAATTAGCAGTATTTGATTTTGATTCGACCTTGATGGACGGAGAGACGATCGATTTTTTCGCTCAGGCTCTGGGAATCGGAGAGCAGGTATCAGCTATCACCGAACGGGCAATGAACGGTGAACTCGATTTTTTTGAATCGTTGCAGCAGCGTGTAGGGCTTTTAAAGGGGTTGGAGTTTTCCAAAGTAGAAGAGATTTGTCATAATCTCCCCTATATGCAGGGTGCGGCCGAAACGATTGCAGAACTTAAAAAACGAGGTGTCAAAGTGGTCTGTTTTAGCGGCGGGTTTCGTACCGCTACGGGATACGCTAAAAATATCCTCGGTTATGATGCCGATTTCTCCAACATTCTCCATTCCAAAGAGGGGAAGCTCACAGGGCTTGTCGGAGGGGAGATGATGTTCAACACCTCCAAAGGGGATATGCTGCAGCGTCTGCAAGCTCTTTTGGGTATTACCAAAGAGGAGACGATGGTGGTCGGTGATGGTGCAAACGATCTATCGATGTTTGCCCATGCGGGGAGACGCGTGGCCTTTTGTGCAAAAGAGGTTCTCAAAAAAGAGGCAAATGTGATTGTTGATACCAAAGACCTCACGCAGATTATCGAAAAGGTATTTTAATGTTGGAAAATTCATTATGGTTGCGTTACAACCCCGACAAAACAATCCGTGAAGTATTGGCACGTATTTATGAGTGCAATGCGGTAGAGATCGGCGATGATGAGCGTGAATTGTACGCATCCCTCAAGCGTCATTTGACCAAAAAAGAGTTTCGGATGGTGATGATGAACGAAGCTGGGATCTCTCCCGAAGAGATCGGCGCAGAAGTAGGACTAGAGGGTGAAGAGCTCAAAAAAGCGCAGTACAAGGCGTATCGAAAAATTCGTCAAGACAAAATTCGCTTTGAAGTGCGAGCAGACAAGGTAAAAGAAGAGAGAGTTGAGGAAGAAGAATAAAAGTCTCTTCAATTAATTTTATTAATTATTCATTTATACTTAACGTGTTATCATTGTGCCGATATACCAATAACATAAAGGAAATGGAATGATGAAATCAACTTCATTTTTGCTTGCAGCTCTTGTCGCTGTAGGGATGATGAGCACAACTGCTTCTGCCGATGTTAAAAAAGGTCAGAAAGCTTATTTGAAAACCTGTAAAAACTGTCATGGTAACGGGACCAAAGGTGCTGCTATGCATACTCAAGAAGAGTGGGATGACCTTTTCGCGAATGGCGGAGAAAAAATCATCAAAGCTCACGCTAATGACAAATCAGCAGCGTATTTCAACGGTGAAGCTTTCAAAAACCAATCACAAGATCTACGCGATTTCTTGTTTGAGTACGGTTCTGATTCTGGAAACGTCCCTTCTTGCGGGTGATATAATCCCATTTTTGTACCCTTTTGGGGTGCAGCTTCCTAAAATTTCTTCTTTAAAGTTTTCTCGTGATATAGGTTTTGTATTCAACTCTCCTACATTTGACAATGCGATGGGAGGAATTGTTCACGCGCAAGGGTGAGTAGTTCTGGATCGAGTTGGTGGGGGTGAAGCGCTACCTCATCGATGGTTTTAAAGTTAAAATGGCTTTTGTTATAGCAGATCACCGAGTGGCTGTTCCCCTCCAAAAGAGCATCAATCGCATAGGTGACGAATTTGTACGCCATAAGACGGTCATAAACACTGGGGCTTCCTCCCCTCTGAATATGCCCCAATACACTCACACGGGACTCAAACCCCAACTCGTTTTCAAACCATTCGGAAACCTCACGTGAGTTGAGCGCTTCGGAGACAATTGCGATGAAATAGTCACGCCCTTTTTGGATTTGAGATCGGTAACATCCACTAAATTCGTGTATATCGATCGGCAGTTCGGGAATTAGACACATTTCTGCCCCTGAGGTGATCGCTGAGATAAGGGCGAGATAGCCGCAGTTGCGCCCCATCGTTTCGATGACAAATGCGCGGCGAAAAGAGGAAGCTGTATCGCGTATCTGATCGATCGCATTGCGGATAACCCCAAGGGCGGTATCGACTCCGAGGCAGTAGTCGGTTCCGTTGATATCGTTGTCGATAGTGGAGGGGATACCGCAAAACGCGATCCCGGTCTCGTGATAAAAACGCTCCATCCCCCGAAAACTTCCATCTCCACCCAGTACGATCAGTTTATCGATACCGTGAGATCGGAGATTATCGGCGGCGATGGTACGGTATGATGCTTCTTTGAACCGTAATGAGCGGGCGGAACCGATTTTGGTTCCACCCCGTGTGATAATGCCAGAGACATCTTGGTAGGTTGCGGGGGTGATGAGATTGTCAATCAACCCCTCATAGCCATTACGGACGAAATAGGGGTTGAGTCCTTTGGCGTAGCTGTATTCGACAAACCGTTTGAGTGCAGGATTCATCCCCGAAGCATCACCTCCTGAACAGACAATAGCAATATTGGAATTCATAATGTTATCTCTTCAAGGTTGTGTCGGATTTGTACTTCGCATTCTCTATTATAACAGAACTTTTTTTCTTTGAGGTTATAAGTACAGAGAAGATTGCGCATACAGAGGTGATGCTGACGATTGAAAATCCAGTCGGTAGATCAAATACAAAAGCAAAAACCGATGCCGTTGAAGTGATAATGACTCCAATAAATACAGCAAAAAAATAAGGGTTGAACCGTTGTTGAGTGTGTGCCATGATTGCAGGAGCAACCAGCAGAGTAAAGACGACCAATACCCCTACAAGTTGTACGGATGAAGTAACTGTTAGTGCCAGTGTGCCGAAAAAGAGAAGTTCACGAAGAAATCCTTTGGTTTTAGGGTAGAGGAGCCAAACGATAATGCCGATGACACCGTACGTTGCGACAGCTTGGAACAGTTGATCGGCAGTGACAAAGAGGATATCATTGGCTAAAAGGGATTTGAAATGCTCCAACCCCTCGGCACTGTGAGCCAAGATCATTAAGATTCCCCCCGCACCGGCTACGTAGATAAGCCCGATAAACGCTTCAAGTGCGATATCTCTTGTCGTTGCTCAAGCGATCAGTAAGGCGCTTGAGAGAGCAAACAAGAGGGTCAAAAGTTTCATCACATCTCCTTAAAACGCATGGGCGCCATGGGTGCCGATAGCGATATTAACCGAAAAAATCAAAGAGTCGAGA
>JACXUF010000097.1 GCA_014764105.1 Sulfuricurvum sp.
ACACCCGTAGCATTTGGCCCTTTAAAGTCATCGTACGCAATAATCATCATGTCATTGCTGATCCCTTTTTTACCAATATACTCTTCTGCATCGTCGATACAGCGATACAAAGGTGCACAATGCATATTACCATCAATTTCTGAGTGGTGAAGGTGGTGAGCATACATCTCAACCGAACCTTTGATGTGACCAAGTTTATAAATATCTTCGTTATCACCCGATACGAACATCACTTTTGGATTACCAATCAGCTTGACCGCTTCCTCGGCAGAGATAAGGATAGTGTTATCCTTATATCCATCAGCCGCCATCAATACCGATGCCGCTGACAGTGATGCCGCAACACATAGTGTTTTTAGCAATCTGTTCATCCGTGCTCCTTCTTAATTTTTGAATATGCACACAAAAGTGTGTCTCTTTACGGAATTACCGCCTCCATTATAGAGCTGAGACTCTTAATAAACGGTAAATTACTTTTTTTGATACGTTAAAGATTACGATTTGTTACATTCTTATCACAATGTTGAGCGTAAAAATGATTCATCGTTATTTTACGTTTTCTTATACAGTCTCCCTTGTTATTCACTTATAATGTATAATTAACACTTACATTTTAATCACTTTTTGATAGTATGGCACACACTTTTATCACAAATTATAAGGAAACAACAATGGCCTCTGAAACCATCGAAAACGCCATTTCCACATCGGATATTCCAAAACTTATCGAATATCTTGAGGACAAAACACTCCCTATCGAGGAGGTGCAGAGTATTTATAACGCCTTTAAAACCAACAAACAAATCGTAGGGCAAGTTGCGATGAACCTATCTTTGCGCACCTCTGTCTATGAAAGAGATCGTGAATACAGCCCCATTATGGTAGAGCTTCTCATCGATATCGCGAGCAATCCGGTCGACATGGGGGCACGCTGGGCGGTTGCTAAAAATCCTCACACCCCAATTGAAGTGCTCCGCCATCTCTCCAACGACTCGGTCAATCTAGTTCGAGCACTCGTAGCCGCAAATCCATCCACCCCTCCAGATATATTGGAAAAATTTTTCAATGACGAAAAAATTGTACGCGACGGATTATCTGGCAATCCCAATACTCCAGCGAAACTCCTCAAAATTCTCACCGACGATAACGATAAAATGGTTCGGATGCGTTTGGCCGAAAATCGTTCAGCCCCCAAAGAGATTATCACATTATTGCTCAACGACACAGATCCTGATGTTGTGAAAGCCGCCAAAACAAACTTGGGAGAGCGTTCATGAAGCGTAGCTATTCTAATGAGCGAAGTCAATTTTTTGCCCTCGAAAATCACTTTTTAAACACTTTTTTCTCCGGACTCTATTTTAGTGCCACCGATTTTATCGCTATCGGACGGGAAGTTGGACTCAATCTTCAGATGCATTCACGTGAAATGCTCATTAAAGAGCTCCTAAATCAATCCAACGATAACGGAAAGCTAAGCGATGTAATCGCCGCTATGAACCGCGTGATTGATGAGCGCATCACCCTATGTCATCGACTCAGCCTCGAATACCCAAACGCACGTACCCCTTTGGCGAAACTTGCCCAAAAGGCAACCGGCTCCAAAGCACTTTTAGCCCGCGAAGCGAGAGGAAACCCTTATGAACACTAAAGAGCTTACAGCCGCCCTCAATGCCCTAGCCTATCCAGGGCTCAGCCGAACCCTCGGCGAACTTAAACTCATCTCCAAGGTAAAAGTGAGCGACAATCACGCCCTTATCGAGCTCCTCACCGTGAGCGATGACTCCTACCTCACAGTCAAATCGGCGATCGAATCGACGTTTGGAAACGAGTTCGCCTCCCTTAATATCACTAAAAAAATTCAAGTTCAAAAGGATATCAACTACGGTAACAGTGCCGCCCCCAACAATCGTGCTCCGTATGCGAAAAATGTGATCGCAGTAACCAGCGGCAAAGGGGGAGTAGGTAAAAGCACCGTTAGCGTCAACCTTGCCATTGCATTGGCTCAAAAAGGGTATAAAGTGGGTATTTTGGATGCTGATGTTTATGGTCCCAATATCCCCCGTCTCACCAATACTGATCTGGAAAAAATCAAGTGGAATGATGAGAATAAAATCGTCCCAAGCGAAAACTATGGGTTAAAAATCATGAGCGTCGCCCTTACAACTCCCACTTCAGACACCCCTCTTGTGTGGCGCTCCTCCGTGGCTGTTTCAGCACTGATTCAATTTCTCGAAGATGTTGCGTGGGGGGAACTCGATTTTCTCGTGATCGATATGCCTCCTGGAACCGGTGATATTCAACTCACCATGGCACAAGAACTCCCAATCACCGCAGGGGTAATCGTTACAACTCCTCAGCTCGTTGCGAGCGATGATGTGAGCCGCTCTATCCGCATGTTTCAAGATATCCATGTCCCGATGGCAGGGTTAATCGAAAACATGAGCTATTTTGTTGCCCCCGACACCGGAACACGATACAATATTTTCGGAACCGGTGGAGGTGAGCGATTGGCGGCACGCTATAACATCCCGTTATTGGGACAAATCCCTCTCGATATGGATATCCGTGAAGGGAGTGATAATGGTGAACCGCCGGTCGTCTTAGGAAGCGATGAATTAAAAAATTATTATCGTGAAGTGGTAGAGAATATGTTCAAAGCGGTGAAATTTAAAATTTAGAGGAACAAGCAAAGCCCGCAAAACATCAGGGACAAATCTCCCTACAAACCCCTAAAGCTTGCCATATCTTTTGGATATGGCAGAAACTACCATTTTTACCATTGATTTCATCAAGTGCACAATGGCAGTTATTTAAAGATTTTCTTCAAATCGTTTTCAATCGCACCTGGCACGGTTGCAATCGTCATAAATTCAGTCATTGTAAGCAACGGATAGCTGATAGCGATAAAATATTTAGCACTAAGCGCTTTTGCTTGTCCACCTTCGATTAACACTGCCCATGGGAGCAATTGACCGTTTTGGGTACCGATTTTTTTCACAAATCCGTTTGTGCGGCGATCCAACTGAACAAACGCAACGTAACGATCCTCGCCCACCTTAACAACCGCAGTGGTCCCTTTTGCTTTTTGAGCTTTTGCTACCAAATCAGAAGTTGAGCCTTCACCAACAACCATCATATCTTTGTAATATGGCATCCCAATCATAAAGTTATAACTACCAAGTTTATCAAATTCCCATTTATCGGCTGAATCTTTTAGTGGGCCGAACGCTTTTTCAAGAGCGGCATATTCTGCTGAACTTGACGCATGGTTATACTCTTTTTGCAAAAATGCTGCATTAAAATAGATTGGATTGGCAATACTGATTTGCTTACGCTCATCATCAACCAACAAACGCCCCACTGCCGCAAGAGCACGCAATGGTTTATTCGCATCGGCTTTCATCGTCGCATTGGTAAACAGCACCGTTGTTCCCGCATCCGCCTTATATGTTCCAACCACTTCAAAACCAGCAGATGCGAGTTTTGCCTTTGCATCGTCGAGAGTCGTATGTGCAGCGTATTTATACGCCGCCACCTCTTTTTCAACAGCTACACCACCCTCGATTTTTGGTGCAGTAACTGTTGAACACCCTGTAAAAGCAATAGCAAATGCTAGCGCTGCCGTTGTGATGATTTTTTTCATAGCTCTTTCGCTCCCAATTCGGTCATAATTTTCACAATCTCTTTATCAAGAGCATTGATGGAATCAACCATTTTTTGATCTTTGATCCCCATGACAGCTGTCCATGTAGCCAAACGTGGCATACCAACCATCAGCTTGTTTGATCCTTTGTCGATATACATGTACATAGAGCACGGTGCAAACACCCCTGCATCAGGACGACCTTTATTAAAAATTCCTTCTGAGAAGCGAAAATGACACAACGAGTAAACCCAATAGGCATCGTAGCGATCAAACTGAATACCTAAATCTGCCATAGAGGTTTGAATATCTTTATATCCAGCGATAATGTATTTATTGGCTTCAAATGCTTCTTCAAATTTACTTTGGAAATCACTTTTAAACGCTTCCACTCCACCTTTACGATCAAATGGAATCTCGAATGTCATCATCGGTTTTGCTGGTAACGCTTTGTAATCGACATACTCTACCGTTGAACCGATCTCTTTTTCGACCATTTTATCAAGATCTGCAAAGGATGCTATAAATTGTTTGCGCACTTCTGCATCTTTTACACCAACAATATCAAGCATGGTATCAGGCATAACGTGACCAACGTAGGTTTTGTTTTCACCTTTCTTTTTGTAAATGTGCAAATTAAATGGGGAAAATCCACCCAAACTTGGTTCTTTCATCAACAAGGCTCCAATCACCTTATCATTAGTGATTGAGAAAAACCCTAGGTTGTCTAGTGTCTCTTTGAATGTTGGATCAAAATCAGGGTGCGGTCTCGTCACACCCTTGATTGTTTGCGTTGGTGTACCCCATTTGGTTTTATATGCATCATTGATACGCTCGTGTGGATCAGAGAGTACGAATCCGATATCGCCGATTTTTTTGTTTATCATCTCCATGTAGGCTTTCTCTTTATCGCCCTCACCGATATAAAATTTTGCCCCTTGGGCACCAAACGCCATCGAAGCCGCAAGCGATAGAGCCGCCGCACCTAGTAAAAGTCTGTTTAACATAATATTCTCCTCTAAATAATCGTTTTTGAGCTGCGAATGCCCTTAGCATTGTAAGAG
>JACXUF010000098.1 GCA_014764105.1 Sulfuricurvum sp.
ATTTCAGCCTCTTTTAGCTATAATCGATCACTATTAAATAGCAGGAATACCCCCTTATGATCGATGTAAAACTTCTCCAGAAAAATTTTGACGAAACCGCAGCAGCGCTCATGCGCAAAAAAGTCTCTGCCGAGACGATAAACGAGCTGAAATCCGCCAACGAAACCCTCAAAAGTGCCAAACAAGCCTACGAGACCCTCCAAGCCAAACAAAACGAATTGAGCAAGCTTTTCGGTCAATACAAAAAAGAGGGCAAAAACACCGACGAACTCAAAAATGACGTGGATGCCAACAAAGCAACACTAGCCGAATTGCTCGAAGCGCAACGGATTGCCGAAGAGGCTCTTGATGCGATCATCATGCGTGTTCCCAATATCCCCGATGCGGATGTACCCGATGGAGAAGATGAAAACGACAATATCGAAATCCGCAAAGTCCTCACCCCCCCAACCTTCACATATAAGCCCAAAGAGCACTGGGAATTGGCGGAGCAAAACGGCTGGATCGATTTTGAACGGGGTGTCAAACTCGCCAAAAGTCGTTTCAGTGTCGTAGGAGGGATGGGTGCACGGTTGGAGCGGGCTCTCATCAATTTTATGCTCGATTTCAACCGTGAACGGGGATTTGAAGAATTCAGCGTACCGATGCTCGTAAACCGTCGCGCACTAGAAGGGACGGGTCAGCTTCCGAAATTTGAAGAGGATCTCTTCAAGGTCGAAGAGGAAGAGCTATTTTTAATCCCGACAGCAGAAGTGCCTCTCACTAACCTCTTCCAAGACGAAATTTTAAGTGCCAACGAATTACCGATCAAAATGACGGGATACACATCCTGTTTTCGTAAAGAGGCGGGAAGCGGTGGGCGCGACGTGCGCGGCATGATCCGTCAGCATCAGTTTCACAAAGTGGAACTCGTCGCCATCACAACCCAAGATCAAAGCGACGCGGTATTTGATGAGATGGTTGCATGCGCCTCCGATCTCCTCACCACTCTTGGGCTTCCTCACCGTCTTGTCACTCTCTGTACAGGAGATTTGGGATTTGGTGCGGCGCGTACCGTCGATCTTGAGGTATGGCTTCCAGGACAAAATACCTATCGTGAGATTAGTTCGGTCTCCAACACAAGAGATTTCCAAGCCCGTCGTGCGAAAATCCGCTACAAAGAAGGGGGGAAAAATATCCTTGCTCACACCCTAAACGGTTCAAGTTTGGCGGTCGGACGGACGATGATAGCTATTATGGAAAATTTCCAACAAGAAGACGGCTCGATTACCATTCCGACCGTTCTGCACAAGTACCTCTAAAAAGGCTAAAGAGAGCTCATGGCTGACACTCAAGAAGAGATTATCGTTATCGAAGAGGCGGATGCGGCTGGAGTTGCAACCACCTCTTTGGCTCAAGGGGAACCTTCCAATCAGCCTGACTCCCCCAACAAAAAGAAAAAAATGATTCTAATCGGCGGGGCGATTGCCTTGCTACTGTTGATCGGAGGGGGCAGTTTGGTTCTCTTGTTTAGTTCCGGCAATGAAGAACCCTCCAAACCTCTCGATGCACCCATAGCCAAAAAAATCAAAGATTCCGACGAAGAGGTAATCGAACCGAGCGCTTTAGAAAATATGATTGAGCGCGCTAATTATCTCTACACAAACGGCAATCAAGCCGAAGCACTTAAGCTGTACGAAAAAATCGCCCTTTATTCCGAAGCAATAAGCCAATACAACCTCGGAGTCGTCCAACTCAAAGAGGGGGATTTTCAAGGGGCATTGGAAAACTTCAAACGCTCCATCGATAATAGTGAAAATCGATGCGTTAGCGCCATCAATGCCGCTGTATGCTGTTTAAACCTCAAACGTGAAAAAGATTTCAACTATTACATCAACATGGCTCAACAATACCTCCCCCAAGAGGTCAATTCGCCGATGTATTCATACTACTACGCTCTCATCAATTATTATAAAGGGAACTACCTCGAAGCTCTAAGCGCCCTCAAACATCCCACAACCGATGAATACCTCTCTACCCAAAATGCCCTCAAAGCGAAAATCGGTGCGATGTATGGGAGCTTTGATGAGGCAATCGGTGCCTTGGAAAATCCAATGCAAGAAGAGGATGCCTTTAGTCTTGGGCTGATGTATGCCAATATCGGTGATCTAACTCTCGCCCAAAAATATTTGGGTGATGCGATGATTCAAAACGACAAACCGATTCAAGAGCAATTGGCACTGGCATTTGTCTATCTAAAATCGGGGATGCAAGAGGATGCGGGTGTCTTGATTAAAAACACCACCGACACCTATCCCAACGAAGTCTATACCCCTTATCCAATCGAGGTATTTCTCAAATCATCTCTATTCAATCCCGATGATATTCAACGAATCTATCGTGATCGAAAACAAAACAACCGACCGAAAATTTATCAAAGCCTATTGTATTTTGCCCCGTATAAAATTTTTAATGCCGATCAAACCATCAGTTATATTCGCAAGGGAAATGCTAATATTTACATCGATGATATCACCAGTGCTAAAGAGTATCTCCAAAAAAGCAGCCGCGCTTCCAGCGTCGATTACGGCATTGCTATGGCGATCCAAAAAGCCCTCAAATTTCGACTTCGCGATGCTAACAAAGAGTTAGAAGCCCTGCTCCAAAAAAATCCTCAACACTCCATTTTGCACTACAATCTCGCTTTGACATACGCGCAGCTGGGGAATATCTCCAAGGCGTATGATCATTTTCTCCGCTCTTACCATCTCGATGCCAACAACTATATGTCCGGTATTTTTGCCATCATGAGTTCAGAGATGATCGGAAAAAGCAATCCGAAATTGAGTTCCATCATCAAAGATAATCTAGCAAAAGAGCCTGAAAAAGAGGAGTTTGAGCTTTATCGTACGATGATGGATATCACCCGAAACAATCTTCCAAGTGCTGCAAAATGGCTTGATAATACCTACAAAGAGCGACCGCTTTATCTGGCGCTTACAATCGAAATAGCCCAAGAGATGGGTCAAAATGAGACTGCACTCAAGGCCTCAGAACGTCTTGCAACGCTACAGCCCAATGATATTATCCCTCACTTGATGGTAATCGACACCCGCTATAACAATCAAAAGACCAAAGTATTTGCATCTTCTGCAATGAATTATCTCAAAAAACGGACTTTTCATTATAACGATCTCTATTTCGGTCCACAACTCACCCGCGATCGGATGATTTTAATGGCAATGATGACCGGTCAACTCACCCCCCTCATCAAACGTCTTGAAACGGCGCTTCAAACGACAACCGATCACACCGCAGATTTAATGAAGGCACTGGCACAAGCCTATTTTTACAACCAAGAGTTCGAAAAATCGTATGTACTCTATAATCAATTGATTGATACCCATAAAATTCGTGACGAGCATACCCTTTTTATGGGAGCTTGTGCCTCTATAGGATCTAAGCACTACGAAAATGCAATCACATTGCTCGAACTCTCCAAACTTAAAAATCCAAGCTTTCCAGAGAGCCGTTACGCGCTCTCACTTTTATACATGCAAGTACGAAACAACCCTGGAGCCGTTATTCAACTTCAAAAAATGGGGAATACTGGGTTTGTCTCACGGTACTTTGATTTTAGAATCGATACCGATAAACTCGCCAACGAGCCCAAAAAATATCACGCCTTGTAAAAAAGGCGACGAATCATATAAAACGAAGCGCGTAGAGGACCATAGAGCAGATACCCTGCAGCCAGAGTCGCCATCCCCTCTATCGGATAGATAAAAACCCCCATAGCAACAATGATAAAACCGATCAGAAAACGGATGAAGTGAAATGCTTTGAAATTCATTTTCTTAAAACTCGGATAGCGAATATTACTTACCATCAGTATGGCTAAAACAATGGCAAAGGGTAGGATAAAGAGTTTATACTTTTCAAAACCGCTATAGCGTTCAAAAAGCAATATCACAATAGCTATCATAATGGCGGCTGTAGGGATGGGAAGTCCGATAAAAACACTCGGTTCGATTCGAGCCGTCGTCACATTAAAACGGGCGAGCCTTACCGCACCAAAGATGATAAACAAAGCACTCACCACGATACCGATCCGTCCATAGACTTCACCAATATAAAGGTAAAGAATAAGCGCCGGTGCTACACCGAAAGCAACAATGTCGGCCAATGAATCGAACTCTACACCAAAATGGCTTGCAGTGTTGGTCAAACGGGCAACACGACCATCCAAGCCATCAAAGATTAGTGCTAAGAAAATAAACCACGGAGCGACATCGAACGATCCCTCTAAAGCGAGGGCAATCGCGTAAAATCCTGAAAAAATAGAGGCTGCAGTAAAAAAGTTTGGGAGAAGATAAGCAATAGGAGGGGGGGATTGATGCATCGTAATTACGCAGCGTTCAAATACCCAATAACACTCTCACCCGCTCGAACCGATGAGCCTGCATTGACCAAGATACGTGTTTTTTCTGGTAGATACATAACGGTTCTCCCTTTCGCCAAAAATCCGTAGCGGGAACCCTCTCTAAATTTTTGCCCTTTTTCAAGTTCAATACCAATAGGAAAACAACTTTGTTCACTCACATGTTCAATAAAAATCTCATCACCGTTATTGGAGCGAAAAGAGATGACTGCTTTTTCGTTCAACTACGGAAAATAATCAAAACTGCTAGTAACAATGCTCCAAAAATAAATTGGAACAGATGAAGCCCCGTCATCGTAAAAAAGATAAAAAGGGTGCCAAAAACAGCGCTGAGAAGCCACCCTCGTGATGAGAGGATAAAGGTATCATTTTGAACACTCATTTTTACCCCCTTTTTATTCGTCAATGGTAATTTTAGGAGTCGAAGGAATCTCTTTGCGAGGCTCTAATTTGGTCTCAATATTGTTTTCGATCTCGAACGCCTCAATAATCTCGCGAACCTGTTCCCCCGTAATGTTCTCTTTGGCATACAAGAGTTCAACGATTTTTTCAATCGCATCACGGTACTCTTCCAAACGATTTTTGACAGCCAAATAGCGTTCAGATAATGTTGATTTAATGAAATTATCCATCTCCTCAGCCATTTTATCGCTGTACTCTTTTGCCTGGGTCATACCGCCACCCAAAAACGAGCTCCGTTGTTTTTCGAGAACCATCAGCCCCGCAACATCACTCATACCGTACATTTGCACCATTGCCTTAAGGATGTCAGTTGTTCGCTCCAAATCGTTTGCCGCTCCGGTAGAGATCTCTCCAATAAATACCTCTTCAGCCGCACGTCCACCTAGTAAAACATCAATCTCAGCGATCAATTCATGACGCTGCATCAAATATTTGTTCTCTTCAGGGGTGTTGAGAGTATAACCCAATGCCGCCAAACCGCGCGGGACAATAGAGACTTTGGAAACCTTTTTTGCCCCCTTAGTAGTCTCAGCAAGGAGCGCATGTCCACTCTCATGATAAGCGACGATTTTTTTCTCTTTTTCATCGATACGGCGACTTTTTTTGGAAAGACCTGCAATCGCCCGTTCAACCGCTTCTCGCATATCGGCTTGACGTACCGTTTTTTGACTTTTACGTCCCGCGAGCAATGCCGCTTCGTTGACGATGTTGGCTAGATCGGCACCTGCTAGACCTGCTGTGAGGCGGGCGATCTCTTCAAGATCAACATCAGCATCTTGTTTCACCCCTTTGATATGGACATTTAGAATATCGATTCGCCCCTGGTAATCAGGCTTATCGACCAATACTTGACGGTCAAACCGTCCTGGACGCAACAATGCTGGATCGAGAATTTCAGGACGGTTGGTTGCTGCTAGGATAATAATCGGGGTATCGGTACCAAATCCGTCCATCTCAGCAAGCAATTGATTGAGGGTTTGCTCTCGCTCATCATTCCCCCCCATAACTCCTCCTGCAGCACGGCTTTTGCCGATCGCATCGATCTCATCGATAAAGATGATCGAAGGAGCATCTTTTTTGGCTTGCTCAAACAAATCACGCACACGTGCCGCACCGACACCAACGAACATCTCGATAAAACTTGAACCCGAAACTGAGAAAAACGGCACTTCCGCTTCACCCGCAACCGCTTTAGCAAGCAACGTTTTACCTGTCCCTGGACTTCCGACGAGCAAAACCCCTTTTGGAATTTTCGCTCCGAGTTCAACATAGCGATCTGGATATTTGAGGAAATCGACAATCTCCAACACCTCTTCTTTTGCCTCTTGAGCACCCGCAACATCGTCAAATTTGGTTTTCGGTTTTTCCGAATTAATCAATTTTTTAGAGTTGCCCATCCCCAAAATTCCGCCCCCCATACTCCGTTGCATCCGTCCGGCAAAAAACATCCAGATCGCTAGGATAATCAAAAAGGGGAACAACCATCCAAACATCTCGGTAAACCAGTTACTCTCACTGAATCCGACATAGTTGATCCCTTTCTCATCTAACAAAGGGATCAATGTAGTGTCATTACCGACAATGCGGGTCGTGTAGGCAATTTTACCGTTTCCGTCATTTCCGATAGCTCGGATATAAGTTTGCCCGATCGAGACTTTTTCAACTTGTTTATTTTGAATCAATTTTTTCAAATCGGCATAGCTAATCTCTTGCGTACGGGTTACATTTTGACCGCCAACCTTTGCACTTAACTCATTTTCATCTCCGATCAGCACTTTGAATAATACGATAATGACGACTGAAAAAAGTGCAAAGGCGAGGAGGGGATTTTTGTTAAAAAAATTATTGTTTTTGTCCAAGTTCGGATTCGATTCATTTTGAGACATTTAATTTTTCCCTTTTAACGTAACTACCAAAGTTACCCATTCGTTTTCAACAATGCGTTCAGTAAGTTCAAACGTTTTGTACGCACGCAGAACTTTATCTTCATATTTGTCTATAATCCCTGAGAGGATCAAAGTTCCCCCCTCGCGTAACCGTTTTTTAAGATCGCTGGCAATAAAAACCAATACATCGGCAACGATATTGGCAATGATCACATCGTATCGTTCACTGCTCTCTTGAATAGAACCTTCCCAAAGATGGCGATAGGTAATGTTGTTTTGAGACGCATTAACTACAGCGTTTTCTACAGAGAGTGGATCTGTATCGCACGCATCGACGATTGCCCCCTTTCGGATAGCAGCAATCGCTAAAATCCCGCTGCCACAACCGACATCCATCACCTCATCACCCTCTTTAATATATTTGGCTACGGCACGAAGGCACGATGCCGTTGTAGGGTGATGCCCTGTCCCAAATGCCAATGCCGGATCAATAGCGATGTTCAACATCCCCTTACGCGGCTCCTGCCATGTCGGATGGATATAAAAAGGGTCAATCTCGACAGGGGCAATCCCTTGTTGATACTGAGCGATCCAATCGTCATTTTTCTCTTTGGTGAGATTCATCTCGACATCGATCACTTCACCTGTAGCCCGTTGCAGCGCTTCGGAGAACTGCTCAATCCCCCACATAACAGTCTCTAGATCTTCTTCACTGCGGATAATGAATCCATCATCGGTCTCCTCAAATCCCACCGGTAATATATCAACCAAAAAATCACTAAATAACTCTAGATGAGAAGATGGTCGAACCACCAACATATAATAGTAGTTTTGCATTAACCCTCAGTGCCGAGAACTGCGGAAAGTTTCTCTTTTAATACCTGCGGAGTGAACGGTTTAACAATATAGTTGTTTACCCCTGCTTTGAGGGCGGTAATAACTTCCGCTTTTCCCCCTTCTGTCGTAACCATGATGATCGGAAGATTAGCAAAACGGGCATCCGCTCGCACTTTTTTAACCAACTCCAGTCCATTCATTTCAGGCATATTCCAGTCGGTAATCAACATCCCCATATCAGGGTTTGCATCAAGAACACTCCATCCTTGCAGTCCGTCTTCACCTTCCAAAACATCTTCATAACCGAGTCGTGAAAGTGTATTTTTGATGATACGGCGCATTGTCGAACTATCGTCTACAACCAATAATTTCAAAGTAAATCCTTTTGTCGATTCTTGATTTGAACATAATAAATGTCCAATGATAACCTATCGATCTTTGCGGTAAGTTTAAAGATATTGTTTGAGGTCAATTTTTCCCTCATAAAATGCTTTACCGACAATTGCTCCGGCAATCTCGCTGCACCCTCTAAGCAAGTCTATATCACTGTCATCTTTAACCCCTCCGCTGGCGATGGTCGGGATACCTGAAGCTCTGGCGATATCCAGAGTAAAATCGACATTTACCCCAGAAAGCGTACCATCACGTCCCACATCGGTACAAATAATCGCCTCAACCCCCGCATCAGCAAACAATTTAGCCAAATCAGTCGCCCTCATCGAACTCACTTCGCCCCACCCCTCTACCGCGACATATCCGTCAATCGCATCGATACCGACAACGATAGGATACTTTGCCGCCATCGATTTGACAAATTGAGGATCGCGTAACGCGATCGAGCCGAGGATGAGCCGATCTATCCCTAATTCCAAATATCTCTGAATCGTCGCTTCATCGCGGATACCGCCACCAAGCTGGAGTTTCACATTGCAGTTTTGGCGAATCAGAGCGATTTGTTCGAGGTTTTTCGGCTCTCCTGCGAATGCACCGTTCAGATCGACCAAATGGACCCAAGATGCCCCCATCTCTTCGAATGCTTTAACAAGCTCCCACGGAGCATCGGAATAGATTTTCGCACTCTCCATGAGCCCTTTGGTGAGGCGCACCGCCTTGCCATCTTTGAGATCAATCGCTGGAAATATTGTCATTTTTACACCTATAAATTTATAAAATTTTTAAGAATACTAAGGCCGTTTTGGTGACTTTTCTCTGGATGGGGTTGTATCCCCATCACATTCCCGTGGGCTACTGCACTCGTAAAACGGTAACCGTATATGCTTTCACCGATGCTATCCACATTGTCAGAACAAAGAGCGTGATACGAGTGGACGAAATAGAGGTAATGCGCTTCGTCCAACCCGCCAAACAAAGGGTGTGATGACGTAAACATCCGATTCCACCCCATGTG
>JACXUF010000012.1 GCA_014764105.1 Sulfuricurvum sp.
TCCTCAATTATTGCATGAACTTGCCGAAGAATTTAGAGAATACGCTATAAAAGGTGGTCAAGTTTTTGTTTCAACACATTCACCCGATTTTTTAAATGCGATTAAACTGGAAGAGGTTTTTTGGCTCTCAAAAAAAGACGGATTTAGTTCGGTAAATAGAGCAAGTGATGATCCTCAATTATCAGCTTATATGGCTGATGGGGATCAAATGGGATATTTATGGAAACAAGGTTTTTTTGAAGGAGTAGACCCTCAATGACGTTGGTTTTTTTCTTGGAAGAACCATCAGCAAAAGCAATGCTTGAAGGGATCATCCCACGAATCGTTGATTCTTCTGTTACTGTAAAATATATAACGTTTGATGGTAAGCAAGATTTAGACAAACAAATTGAGAAAAAAATTAAAAACTGGATTATTAAAGATACTAAATTTATTATTATTCGAGATAAAGACAGTGGCAACTGTTTGGTTATCAAAAACAATTTAGAACGAAAATGCCAAAATGCGGGACGCGATGACGTGTTGATTCGTATCGCTTGTCATGAGCTTGAAAGTTGGTATTTGGGTGATTTGCAAGCTGTAGAGAAAGGGTTAGGCGTAGGTGGTTTGTCGAAACTGCAAGAAAAGCAAAAATATCGAGATCCAGATATCCTTGGAAATGCATCGGAAGAGTTAGTGCGATTGTCAAAACAAACCTATCAAAAAAAAGCAGGTTCACGTGCAATAGCCCCTTTTTTAAACTTGGATGGAAGGAACAAATCTTATAGTTTTAACCTTTTAGTTGATGGAATTAGGGATATTATTGAGGGGCGTAGATGAGTTCACCGCTTACCACTTTTACATAGGGGGCTATCAACCTGCCCAAAAATGACTCAAAGATCGTAAAGATCGAGCATTAGGGTTTGAGGATATTGTGCATTGTCAGAAATTATCGTTGCGTTATCCGAAACAGAGCAGATCATGAGGGAAATTGATACAATTGCAATTTAGAATCAAAAGGGATTAACAGTATGGATTACACACAAATCGGTTTATTTGCCACCAATATCATTTTTGTAATGTCGCTCGGATGGTATTTGATTACCAATCTGCAATGGTATGATTACCGGATCGAGAGGGTTGTGTTGCGACATCATAAGAGATGGTGGCATATCGTCTATTTTATTATCCCCTTTGTCGCTTATTACACAACGGGTAAATTTTTCCCCATCTTTTTCTTTTTTGCTTTTTTACCAGCATTGATCCTTTGGCACCGTAAGCTTGATAAAAAGGTGGTTCTTACATGGCGGGTTAAACGGTTTTTGATTTTATTGTTTGGATTGACTTTTTTCCAAAATTTCCTTTGCTCGTTAAAAGAGATGTGTGAAGTGTATGGTGTTTTTTTGCCACTGGTTATGACGTATGCGGGATCATGGGCGATCGAGCGTTTTTTGTTTGAAGCGTATAAAAAACAGGCAAAAAATAAAATCTCTTCGATGGATCAATTGACCATTATTGCGGTGACAGGAAGTTACGGTAAGACCTCGATGAAAAATTTTATTGCTCAAGTTTTGAGCAAAAAATATAATGTCTATGCAACTCCTCGCAGTGTCAATACTCTCGGTGGAATTATCCGCGACGTAAACGAATCGCTTCCTACCAATACCCAAGTTTATATTTGTGAAGCGGGTGCTCGTGAAGCGGGGGATATTTATGCGATTTCACAGCTTCTTCATCCTCATATCGTTGTTGTGGGTCAAGTAGGGCCTCAACATCTAGAGTATTTTAAAACCCTAGAGCGAATTCAACGTACCAAACTCGAAATCATCCACTCCGATCGTTTGCAAAAAGCGTTTATCCACACCTCCGTGACCGATGAACCGCATGAAAAAGTGACCTTTTTTGGAGACGATATCCACAACCTTAGCGCTACGTTGGAGGGGATCGATTTTGATCTGAGTATACACGGTGAAGAGCGCCATTTTCATACCAAGGTATTGGGTGGATTTCAAGCGATTAACATCAATGCGGCGATTTTGATCGCATCTGAGATGGGGATGAGCAGCGATGAGATAGTGAATGCGGTCGAAAAACTCAAAAGTGTCGAACATCGATTGGAGCGGATCGATGCGGGGGGCAAAATTATCCTTGATGATGGATACAACGGCAATATTGACGGGATGTTGGAGGGGATACGCCTCTGTTCGCTCCATAGTGGTCGTAAAGTGATTGTCACCCCTGGATTGGTTGAGAGTACCAAAGAGCTCAACTCGCAACTTATCAATGCGATGAACGATGTTTTTGATGTTGCCATTATTACGGGATCGTTGAACGCAGAGCAGTTTGAAAATGAACTCAAGGTGCATCAGGTGGTGATGCTCAAAGATAAATCTCAAATGGTGAATGTGCTAGGCAAAGTGACTCGTGTCGGAGATATTATCTTATTTGCCAACGACGCACCGAATTTTATCTGATATGTGTTTTTTTAGTCGATCGATTGTATGGGGTGCGAAAGTAGCTGCTCTGAGCCTTTTGGCTCTTGTTGCTTTAGTTTTGTATGATGCGACGGTGCGATATCTCTTCCAGTCGGGTTCGATTGCACTTCAAGAGTTGGAATGGCATCTTTTCGATGTGATCGTGCTCCTCTCTATTGCCTATACCTTTTCGCACGATGCCCACGTCCGTGTTGATATTTTTTATGAGCATTTCAATGCTAAAACCAAAGCAATCGTCAATTTTTTAGGTTCGCTCCTTTTTGTCCTCCCGTTTTCACTGTTGATCATCTATTTGGGGATCGATTTTGTCGCATTGAGTTTTTCGCAGATGGAAGCGTCTGCCGATCCTGGGGGATTGCCGTATCGTTTCATTGTTAAATCGTTTGTCCCCATTGCGTTTATCTTGATGGTGATTCAGAGTATCCGTGTTATGGCGGGTGCTTTGAAAACGGTGCGAGGGGGCTAACATGGCGATGATTATCCTCCTTATCGCCTTGTTGCTTTTGGGGTTGGGGATTCCCGTTGCATTTGTCTTTGGTGGCTCCGCACTCATTGCAGCATTGATCTCTCCGGATATCGGATTGGAAGTGTTTAACGTTTTGCCGTTTCGTATCTATGGCATCATGAGCAATTCGACGCTGATGGCGGTGCCGCTGTTTATTCTGATGGGGCTGTTGCTGGAACGTTCTGGTGCGGCGGAGAAGTTGCTGATTGCGATGACGTCGATGTTTGGAACCATCAAGGGGGGATTGGCGATCAGTGTTGTATTGGTCGGGGCGATTTTAGCGGCAACGATGGGGATTGTGAGTGCGTCTGTTGTGATGATGAGTTTGATCGCCTTGCCGTTGATGGTGAGGGCTGGTTATAACAAAGAGCTCTCCAGCGGAACGATTGCGGCGAGCGGAACGTTGGGGCAGATTATCCCTCCATCGGTCATATTGATCATTTTGGGCGATGTGATGAATGTTGGAGTAGGTGATTTGTTTGCCGGTGCCGTGTTGCCTGGGCTAGTGTTAGTAGGACTCTATATCCTCTATATTTTGATCATTTCGCATCTAAAGCCCTCAATCGCTCCAGCTTTGGAATATCAGGATAAGCAGCCCATTTTAGCAATTATTAAAGCAATTTTACCCATGTTTTTACTCATGTTTATTGTTTTGGGATCGATATTTACGGGGATTACAACTCCAGCGGAATCGGCTGCGTTTGGTGTTGCAGGTGCTGTTGTATTGGCTTTGATAGAGGGGAAAGCTAATAGACATATTTTTCGCGAGTCGATACGTGAAACACTGAAACTTACAGGAATGATATTTATGATCCTAATTGGTGCAACCGCATTTAGCCTTGTATTCAACGAATTGGGCGGAAGTGAACAAATTATTGAATTTTTTGCCCGATACATCGATAGTGCCTGGACCTTTATCTTTATTGCGATAGTGGTTATTTTTATACTTGGTTTTTTTATCGACTTTATCGAGATTTCGTTTATTATAGTCCCGATTTTGGTTCCGGTCATGCATGCATACGGGATTGATCCGTTGTGGTTTGCAATATTGATCGCAATGAATCTACAAACATCTTTTTTAACTCCTCCGTTTGGGCTATCGCTCTTTTTTGTCAAAGGAGCTGCTGGAAATTTGGTCGGCAGTGCTCAAATTTATCGTGGAATACTCCCTTTTGTTGTATTACAGATCGTCGCTTTAGCTCTTGTGATGATATTTCCTGATTTGGTTTTTTCATTGGTTTAGGAGATGATGATGAAAAATGAGATTTTATATGCGCCATGGAGAGACGATTATGTTACGGGGGAGAAGATTGCGGGGTGTGTGTTTTGCCATATCAGCTCCCATGCGACTGAGGATGAGAACCTCCATGTATTGTATCGCGACGAGCACTGTTTTATTGTGATGAACCGCTACCCTTATACACCTGGGCATTTTATGATTATTCCCCATCACCATACCGATGCGTTGGAGTCGCTTGACCCGAAAGTATGGCTCCATATGAGCGCCTTAGCCCAAAAGGGTGTCAAAATGCTCAAAGAGAATTTCGGTGCGCACGGTGTTAACATAGGTATGAATTTAGGCAAAGTGGGTGGTGCAGGGATTGCAGAACATATCCATCTGCATTTGGTGCCTAGATGGGAGAGAGATACCAACTTTATCACCTCTATCGCCCAAACAAGAGTCTACTCAACCGATTTTGAGAAAATATACCATCACTTAAAAGAGGCATCAGAGGTGTATTTTGGGGGTTGATTCCACGTAGGGGGGGTTCTAGTGGATGTCGATTTCGATATGACAGCAATGAACGCAATGGTATCGAAAGTCAAAGATATTTTTGATACGATAAAATGAGAGACTCTGCCGTTACTATGAACTTTTGGACAGAGATAGTGAAACAAAACTCTACAGCCGTCGTTATTTGACGGCAAAACATATCGATTATCTTCAATCGGTCGCATCGCTTAGTTCGATTGTCAAAATGTTCTGTTACCGTTTCGGAGTTGATCATTTTACAATTCCTGCATCGGGGGCACAATATCTTCAAGCGATCCGTCCTGACTATATCAAAGCCAACAGCGCCTATTTGCAAGATATGATGTTTGATCATGATACTAGAAAAACTCAAGAGAGTTTCAATAATCTCATTCGAAGTTTGGGGATTTCGATTGTTGCGATCAATATTGAAGATGCTAAAGAGGTCGAAAATCTAAAAGCACTCGGAGCCGATCGATTCCAATGGACCCACATCGCCCAAGTCACGTTATTACAGTAGTTTTTGTAATTCCCGTGGAGACGGGAATCGATTATTTTTTATTTTTTGCGTCTCAATACAAATGCAAAAATGGCGATAATCGCCAGTAAAATAAAAATATTGCCTTGTTCTTCCATCACATCTCTCCTAATAGTTTTTTCATAATTTCAATATGATAGCTCTCTTGATAATTGATAAATTCAAAAAAACGGGAGAGTTTTTCATCGCTGATGGCACTGGAAAGTTTTCGGCACTCCTCTTTGGCATTTTCCTCTTCGAGGATCCCATCTTTGAGAAATTTTTCCATATCGGTGATGTTATAGGTGCGGGGGTGAAGCGCTCTGGGTAGAGCCAATATCCCCAGTTTTGCCATCATGTTACCAAAAGATCTCAGATGAAAATGGGATTCGTCGATCAAGTCTTGGAAATGGGTTGCCTGCGATGGTGTGGTAGCTCGGATTTGGCGATAAAAATAGACCATAATGAGTTCATACTCTTTGTAGAGCTCTTCGAATAAAAAGAGGGTAAGTGCGTCAATTTCAGATGACGAGAGGAGCGCATCCTCCCAATGACGTGAGCGGTTGAATGCCTTGAGCGGTTCATCGAGCGAAAGTTTTTGAAGATAGGCATGAAACGTCCCTAACATGTACTCTTCATCGTGCTTCATCCGATCATAAAGAGGGGCATCTTGATAGAGTAGATGGAGCGCCTTCATCTCATAAACGGTGGTATGAATCAGTGAAAAAAACGATTCACTCTCGCAGCTAAATTGTGGATCGCGTTCATAATCATAGGGAATATGGTTCTCATAAAGCGACTGAGCCAACCATTTGAGATGACGGAACTCGATTTGAGAGAATTCATAAAGACGGTTTTTGACCCATGGATCGTTAACTGAAAAGGAGGCAAATGCGATTCTCAACCAAAGTTGATGTTTTCGTCGAAAGAGGGTTGTCTCAATCATGGGATTCCACTTCACACTCCATTTTAATCTCGATTGCAAACAACTCTTCAGCTGAACCGTTGCCCCTTTGTTGTTCGTGTATTTGTGCAGCATCGAACGCACTTAGAACCATATGGGCGCATGCTTGCTGTTTTTGGGGACCTTCGGCAACTTGCTCGCGCAATTTTTCGGCAGCCACTTTGGCATAGTTGAGATCACCCCCTTTGATCATTTCGGTGAACATTGATCCCAAAACCACTGTATCGTGACAGCCGTTGGTGGCATAGCCGACATTTTTGAGATTATTATCTTTGGTTTCGATGTAAAAAATGACAAACTCTCCAGTTTTTTCACTGTGACTGACACCGATACCAGTTGCATTTTCGAGCGGACCGTAATTACGTGGGTGCATGAGATGCTCGATGATCTCTTGATTTAGATTATTTTCCATTTGATTATTATAACGCATGTTGAATTTTTTTGTAACTGATGTTACCCACTTTACGTTCATAGCCCGAAAGCATCAGGGACAAATGTCCATACAACCCCATAAAGCTCGCCATATCTTTTGGATATGGCATAAACTCCCCCTTTGCTCTTGATTTCATCAATTGCGTAAGGTCAGTTTGTAAGAGTCTTCACCGTACAACCGCACTATGAAACACTGATTAGTCTCAGTGGTGTAACGACTATCAAAAATAGAGCGAAGGAGACAGGAATTCCTTATCAAACGATTATTTCATAGTTGATTCACCAGTACGCTACGGGAAAAATCCGCCTCGAAGCATAATTGAGTTTGAATTCAATTGAAGAGTGGAAAATAAGTGGAACAATTTTTGCGCCCTTACCTCTCTTTTAGTTTTAATTCCCTACAATAAACACTTCAAACTCAATACCACGGAATCTCTTTGCGAATCGATAAGTTTTTAAATGCGGTCAATTTGACCAAACGTCGTGCCGTTGCCCAGGATATGATCGGAGAGGGTGTCGTCTATATCAACGATAAAGCAGTCAAGCCCTCTAAAAACGTTGGTGTAGGGGATATTATCACCATTGTCTATCTTGAAAAACAGATCCGTTATGAAGTCCTCGCCATCCCGACACTCAAATCGACCCCAAAATCTCAACAAAACCTCTATGTCAAGGAGCTCTTATGAACGCTTCTAGAGCAGATTTTGAAAATCTCTTTAACCATCGGTTAAGCGATGAGGAGATGCGGGAGTTTTTGGTTTCATTGCCTTTGAATGAAACGACGGAAGCGGGTATGATCGCCATGGCTGCCGATGTGATGCGAAGCCATTCGATCATCCTCGAAGTCTCATCGGGGCTCAAAGCCAAACTGATCGATGTGGTCGGTACAGGTGGTGATAAAAGTGGTAGTTTTAATGTCAGCTCCACCGTCGCCATCGTTTTGGCCGCCAGCGGTGCATATGTTGCTAAGCACGGCAATCGCTCGATCACTTCCAAATCGGGCAGTGCCGATGTTTTGGAATATATGGGTATTAAACTTGATCTTAGTTTGGATAAAAGTGCACGACTTCTTGAAGAAACTGGATTTACCTTTTTGTTCGCCCAGTACCACCATCCAGCGATGAAGTTTATTATGCCGATCCGTCGCTCGATCCCTGAGAAAACGATCTTCAATATCCTCGGACCACTTACCAATCCTGTTGGATTGTCCAAAATTTTGCTTGGGGTATTTGATCCCGTTTTTGTTCCGAAAATGGCAGAAGCGGCGCATGAGCTGGGGATGAATTCGGCTATAATCGTGAGTTCCAGCGAAAAGATGGATGAGATCAGTATCAGTGACATCACCTATGCAGGACACCTCAAAAGCGGTGCAATCGAGTATTTCGAGATCGATCCGCAGATGCTAGGGATAAAAAAAGCGCCATTTGAAGCAATTTTGGGCGGAGAAGTGGAACAAAACGGCAAAATTCTCACCGATATTCTAAATAACCGTGCCACCGACGCGCAAAGAGATATGGTACTTATCAATGCGGCGTATGCGTTGGTGGCCGAGGGGATGGCTAGAGATGCGCAAGAAGGGCTGGAGATCGCCCGTGATACGTTGCGTAGCGGAAAAGCGGTTGAGAAACTCAAGCAGATCATTGCGGTATCGTCCAAACTATGATTCATGTTTCTTTGAACGAATTATCGATACTGTGTGAGCGTATCGTTGATGAACTCCCTCGGGGTGGTGTGGTGATATTGCAAGGGGATTTGGCGAGTGGTAAAACGACTCTGACCCAAGCGTTTGCACGGTTTCTAGGGATGGAGGATGCGGTGACCTCACCGACCTTCTCGCTCCAACAGCGTTATGGTGATAAGCTCTACCATTACGATCTCTATAATTATGGTTTCGAGAAATTTTTGAGTTTGGGGATGATGGAAGAGTTGGAGCATGAGGGGTATCATTTGATCGAATGGGGGGATGAACCGCTCATTGCGCTGCTCAAACATTCTGGAATCGAAACCATTATTCTAAAAATTACCAAATGCGACGAAAATTCGCGATGTTACGAGGTACAACGTGCATGAATTAAAAGTGGATCAGCTGGTCAAAACCATCAAAAAACATGAAATTGTACGTGGCATCAGCATGGAACTGCGAACGGGTGAAGTTGTAGGGTTGTTGGGACCAAACGGAGCGGGGAAAACGACAACGTTTTATATGATTTGCGGGCTGGTGGAAGCGACGGAGGGGAAAGTTTACATTGACGGCGAAGATGTCTCCGATTTGCCACTCCATCAGCGCTCCCGTATAGGGATCGGTTATTTACCCCAAGAAGCATCGATCTTTAAAGATCTCACTGTGGAAGAGAATCTGATTATCGCGGCTCAGGCAGGAAAACTCTCCAAAGAGATGGCAGAACAGCGGATTGAGGAGCTTTTGGAGATGTTCAATATTGAACCGATCAGAAACCGTCGGGGGATTAACCTCTCAGGGGGAGAACGTCGTCGTGCCGAAATTGCACGGGCTTTGGTTAATAAACCCCGCTTTTTGCTTCTTGATGAGCCGTTTGCTGGGGTCGATCCGATCGCCGTTATGGACATCCAAAGTGTTATTTCCCAGCTTGTAGAGTACGGTATCGGGGTGCTGATTACCGATCATAACGTCCGTGAAACATTGGCGGTATGTGATCGTGCGTACGTTATCAAAAACGGCGAACTGTTGGCATCTGGAACCAGTGATGAAATTGCCCATAATCCTGATGTTCGCCAACACTATTTGGGTGAATCGTTTAAGTTTTGATAGACGATGTTACGGGTCAAAACAGGTGTCGAGCTTAAAAATAAGCTTTCCAATACACTTCGCAACTGGCTGCCGATTTTGCAGTCAAGTTTAAGTGATTTGGGAGAGGCGATGTCTCAGTTTGTTGAGGGAAACCCTCTGATTGATGTCAAATCGGGTTATGAAGAGTCGTTCGAGTCGAAAATCCCAAAAAAAATTCAGTACGGCTATGTTCAAAATTCTCAAACACAAACGATCGAAGCGCTCACGATTCGACAGCAGAGCCTTTATGAGGTGCTCGAAGAGCAAATAGAGGGTTCTCTTTTCCCCACGCCGATTTCCCAAAAGATTGCCCGCTTTGTGATTGAAAACCTCGACGAAGGGGGATATTACGAAGGGGATACGGAAGCTTTTTGTACTCAAAACGCCCTTTCGATCGAACAATTTGAAAAGGTGCGTCTGAGATTTATCCATGTTGAGCCGATCGGAATCGGTTCTTGCAATGTCGTCGAATCGTTTTTGTTTCAGCTTGAATCAGCTTCGATCAGTGATGAGGGGTATTCTCTTGCACGAGAGATGATCAAACATCTCGATGAGCTGGGACGCTACCAAAAAGAGAGAGCGTTTGAGGAGGCGAAGAAAGTAATCGGAAGTTTTAAAAATCCACCCGCCATCGACTATCTCGAAGACTCGCAGCAGATTATCCCCGACCTGATGATTTTTAATGACCCAGAAGAGGGGATTGAGGTCAAGCTTAACGATCAATATTACCCCTCGATTGTGATCGATACCTCTTATGGGGTGGATCACCCGTTTATCAAAGATAAACTCAAAGAGGCAAAAAGTCTCGTCGATGCGTTGGAGATGCGCAAAGCGACACTCTACAAAGTGGGGTTGATGATTGTCGAATATCAGTACGATTTTTTCATAGGTGGCACCATTAAACCTCTGACGCTCAAAACCCTTGCCGATGAGTTCGGGCACAACCCCTCCACCATTTCCCGTGCAATAGCGAATAAATATATTGCGTGTGATCGGGGGATTTATCCGATGAAAGATTTTTTTACCACGGCGATTGACGAGGATGTTTCCAATGCTGCAATCAAAGAGTACGTCGCCGAACTTGTCAAAAACGAATCGCATAAAAAACCGCTCAGCGATATGAAACTGCTTGAAATGATCCAAGAGAAATTTAAGATCACGATGGTGCGCCGAACAATCGCCAAATATCGCAAACAGCTCAATATCGCTGGATCGAGCGAGCGAAAACAACTCTATCTTTTGGGGCGTTAATGAAAGAGATCGAAGCGTATTTAAATGCTCACATCAAGATGCGTAATTGTGCCGATGAGTTATGTGAAGAGCGTCCTGACCCGTTGATGGTTGCACGCTCTACGATGGATCAGCATCATGCTCTCACCTGTGCATTGTTTGCTTATGGGAGTGCCAAAGCGATTGTTGCTTTTCTCTCTTCTCTCGACTCTAAATGGATTGAAAAAGATGAAGAGGAACTTCGTGACGCATTGGATGGAAAGTATTATCGGTTTCAAACCAACGAGGATATTGTGCAGTGGTTTCGAACCTTAAAAGCGCTCAATGACGCAGGCGGAGCAGAAAAGCACTTTATGTGTGGATATCGACAAGGGGGAGTATTGGAGGGTTTGAGCCATCTGATACGGTTGTTGTATGACCTTAATCCTTATCGTTCATCAGGGTATGAATTTCTCATAGGTAAACCGATCGAATCGGTTTCTAAAGCATCTGCGATGAAACGGTGGATGATGTATCTACGGTGGATGGTGCGACGTGATGAACTCGATATGGGATTATGGTGTGGTGTCGATAAAGGTGAGTTGATTATGCCGCTCGATACCCATACCTTTAATGTTTCACGACGTTTGGGGCTATTACAGCGGAAACAATGCGATATGAGAGCCGCTTTTGAGCTGACTGAAGCGTTGAAGAAGTTTGATTTTAATGATCCGCTCAAATACGATTTTGCCCTTTATCGTATAGGTCAGGAAAAAATTCTATTTTAAAGGGTAATCGGTGCGAGTGAAAGCAAACATTTTCACGCACGGCATTTAACTTAATTGTAGTTCGTTTTTATTGTGGTACAATCTCAGCTTTAAATGGGAATGGTGAGAAGTTTATAACCGAATGAAAAAGATTTTAATCGTCAGTGACGGAGCCATTGGAGAACACTACATCGAGCGTGTGATTAGTACCTACACAAACGAAAATCTCTATTACGTTGTACATACGCGCGAATGCCATTTTGAAGGGTACAATCCCGCACGATTCAAATTTTTTCAATTCGATCCGACCAGCTTTTATAAAATTGCTAATCTTTTGAAAATGGATTTTTGGCAGGTTATTGTGACGATGGAAAATCGGAGCGATTTGGATCATACGATCAAAAATATTCGTTCCTATAAGCCTGGGATACGTATTATTGCTTTAGATCTATGGCATGCACAAAGTCCTGATGATGATATCGAATGGGTCAATGTCCAAGAGCTGATCGCCGCAAATCTCATCGATTGTCTCCCTAATATCCCTGTTTTGGCCAAAAATATCGGGTTGGGTTCAGGCGAGATTATGGAGGTCATTGTCCCCTTTGGAAGCTCGTTTGTCTACCGCCATATCGGGTCAATCGAACAAAAAAACTGGAAAATAGCGGCTATTTATCGAAATCGTCAGCTTATTATCCCCAGCGATAACAAAATGATTCAGCCTAACGATACATTGGTGGTGGTGGGTGATCCGGCGGTACTTCGTTCCATTTATCGGGCTATCAAACGTGAACTGGGGCAATTTCCAGCACCGTTTGGATCAAAAATCTACCTCTACATCGATATGAGTATTGATAAAGCCTCCTCGATTATGGCACTTGTGAGACGTAGTGTCTATATTCAGAAAAAACTACGCCAGCCGTTGATTATCAAAGTGATCAATCCTGCAGATATCTATGTGTTGCGGATGATCAAGGCGTCCGCTCAAGGTGGAGTGAGCATCGATATCTGTTATGATATCAATCCGGATGATGGGTTGATTTTGGGCGATATTAAACACCATCATATCGGTCTTGTCTTGGTCTCCCACATCGTATTTAGCTCAAAACCGATTCGTAAAAAGCTCTATGCTAGAAACGTACCGGTATTGAAGCTTGCTGAGCGTTCCTTTTCGTCGCTTAAAGAGAGTGTTGTTGTCTTAAGTGAAGAGGGGCATATCGAAAAAATCTCTACGACGATTTTTGACGTTTCGTCACAGTTTGGATTTAATCTAGAATTGATCGATTATTCGAATGAAGAGGGGGGGACGAAAAGCGAGACGATTGAGCATTTTAATAACCTTTCGGCAATTTTCTCCAAAAATATTACCGTCACGAAACAAGATGAGAACCCGATTCGATCTTTGTGCGAACGGGAAAATTTTCTTCATGTTCTCCCCTTTACCGAAAAAATGTTTATCAACCCTTTTGCCGCCCATTTTTCGACCGATCCCGAAGTCCTTTACCGCAAACTCGGACGATACCATCAGCTTTTTATCCCGATGCAGATTTAACCCTTATTAAGAGAGATTGGTGTAACATATAGCATTCTTCACGCAATACTATTTATTAGGTTTTTTTATGACATTTTCTATCAATCTCAAACGTGTTGTTGACAACTCCTATCCGATCCATATCGGCACTCTCCCCGAGCTTTGTTTTGAGGGGAAAGTGGCGATTTTGACCAATCCAAAAGTATCGGGCTTGCATCTGCATACGCTTCTTTCGCACCTAAAAGCTAAAGAGGTTTACATCATTACGATTCCCGATGGGGAACAATACAAAAACATGGAGACAATTGGGTTTATTTTGGATCGGATGTTTGATCATAGACTGAACCGCAAATCGCTCTTGATCGCTTTTGGTGGCGGAGTGATTGGTGATTTGGGTGGGTTTGCCGCTAGTCTCTTTAATCGTGGCATCGATTTTATCCAAATTCCGACAACCCTCTTGGCTCAAGTCGATTCAAGTGTTGGGGGCAAGACGGGGGTCAATAACCGTTATGGCAAAAACTTGATCGGCACGTTTCATCAGCCTAAAGCGGTCTATATCGACCCCTCATTTCTATCTACCCTTCCAGAACGCGAATTTGGTGCAGGGGTTGCTGAAGTCGTTAAAATGGCGGTGACATTCAATAGAGAGTTTTTTGAGTGGCTTGAAGCAAATGATTTAAGAGATGCAGACAACCTCCAGTATGCAATCAAAATGGCGGTAGAGACGAAAGCGCGAGTAGTCGAGGAGGATGAAAAAGAGCAAGCTCTTCGTGCCGCACTCAATTACGGGCATACGTTTGGTCATGTGATGGAAAATGAGACCAAATACGAAATCTATCTTCACGGTGAGACGGTGGCAATGGGAATGGTGATGGCAAACGATTTGGCGTGCGTCAGTGGCATGATGAGTGTAGAGGAGGCTGAACGTGTCAAAGCGGTTTTGGCTAGATACAACCTCCCTCTAACCTATCCTGTAGCCGATGTTGAGAAGTTCTATCAGACCTTTTTTCTGGACAAAAAAAGCAGCGATAGTACGATCACCTTTGTCCTGCCGCGCGGAATCGGTGATGTCAAAATCACCGATGAAATCGATGCTAAAACAGTTAAAACCATCCTCTCAAAATATGAAGTGAGTCGTTCGTGAGAGGATTGCAACTTTTTTTAGCCCTCTTTGTTGTTGGTGCTCTATCTCTAAATGGTGCTCAAAAAGAGGAAAAAACTCCCAAAGAGATTGGGTTAGAACTCCAAAAAGAGGCACAAATCGAAAGTGCCCAAGAGGAGCTTGCCAAAATCCAAAAAGAGCTTTCCAGAGACAATAGTATTTGGCTTAAAAGTTACAACTCCTATATGGCGTATCAAGAGTCGCGCAAAAGTTTGCGTGAGGTGAAATACCGGATCGAGCAACTTCAAAATCGCAGCACGACGGTAGAACGCAAACTTGAAATCGAAGCGCTCCAAGCCAAACAAAAAGTCTTAACCGATCAAATCGAACTCCTCAAAGCGCAAGGGACCTCGCCGTTTGTCTCTCTTCTCAAACCTGACGAAGCAGGTGAGACCCCTAAAATCACCAACCCTTTCGATATTGTGACAGGATTATCGTATATAAAGCGGCTCAACAGCCAATATCGAGACTACGTATTGCGTGAAGAAGAGCTTCAAGAGATCATCTCGTTGTTGGAACGACAGATCGCTTTGTACAAAGAGTTGATTCGTCTTAATCCTGCAATCGATTATGAAGTGGAACTCGAAGCGACGCTATTGCAGGTTGAGAAGTTTAAGCTCGCTTTGGAGACGTTGATCTCGACTGCTGATGTTTATGAAAAACGGATTGAATCGACCGAAGCGAAGATTAACAAGGAGATCAAAGAACAACTCTTTAAACTGTTGAATATTGGTATGGTCGTTGTCGTCTTATTGGTGATCTCCCTTTTGTTCAAACGGGCGATCAAACGCTACATTGTCGATAACGAGCGTTTCTATATGGCGAATAAAATTGTCACGTTTATCAATGTGAGTCTCATCATCCTGATTTTATTGTTCAGCTACATCGATAACGTCGGCTATTTTGCGACCGTACTTGGTTTCGCCTCTGCTGGTTTGGCGATTGCTATGCGCGATTGGTTCATGTCACTGCTCGGATGGCTCGTGATCGTAGTGGGGGGAGCGATTCATGTTGGTGATCGCGTTCGCTTTATGAAAGACGGGATGGAGTATGTGGGGGATGTTTTAGATATCTCGATGCAGCGTATCACTCTCATGGAAGATGTAACCCTCACTACCGTAATGACCAACCGCCGTGCCGGACGGATCGTGTTTGTTCCAAATAATTACATTTTCACCTCTATGATCGCCAACTATTCCCATGCGTCGCTCAAAACGGTATGGGATGGGATCGATATTACGATCACGTTTGATTCGAATCACAAAAAAGCGACCCATATTGTTAAAGAGATTTGCCGCAGATACTCCAAGGGCTACACCGATATCACCCGAAAACAGATCAATAAACTGCGGGATAAATATAGCCTCAAAAACAGCAATGTCGAGCCAAGAGTATTCAATTTTATCGAAAGCAACGGAATTAAAATTTCCGCATGGTATCTCACCAATGCCTATGCGACGTTGACCTTGCGTTCGACGATTTCGGGAGAGATTGTCGATGCATTCAATGCCGAGCATGATATTACGATCGCCTATCCGACGCAGACATTTTATACAGCTCCTATCCCTCCTAAATCATCCCCTCCGGAAGTTACCGAATGAAGCCAAAAGTTTTTTTTAAGACCTTCGGATGCCGCACCAATGTGTTTGATTCACAAGTAATGATGGGGGCGTTGCGCGATTATGAGGTGACCGAAAACGAGAGTGAAGCCGATATCGTCATCGTCAACTCCTGTACGGTGACCAACGGAGCGGATGTGAGTGTGCGCGGATACATCAACCGGATGGACAAACAGGGGAAAAAGCTCTTTTTAACTGGATGTGGTGCCCATACTAAAGGGGAAAGCCTTTTTGCTAGTGGAAAAATTCAGGGGGTATTCGGGCAATCGGAGAAGATGAAAATCAATACGCTCCTATCTACTGAAAGTCGATTCTATGAAATTGGAGACTTGAATTACATCGACGACGCGATAGTTGAAGAGTTTATCGGAAAATCGCGTGCTTTTATCAAGATCCAAGAGGGGTGTAATTTTCGGTGCAGTTACTGTATTATCCCTTTTGTGCGCGGTGATGCACGGAGTATGGATGAGGCGAAGATTTTAGAGCAGGTCTCCCGTTTGGCGGGCAACGGATTTGGAGAGTTTGTCTTGACTGGAACCAATGTCGGAAGTTACGGTCATGGTGAGGGGCGAAACATCGCCGAGCTTATGAAAAAAATGTCGCTCATTCGAGGGGTCCGACGTATCCGTGTCGGTTCGCTCGAACCGATCCAAATCAACGAAGCATTTCGGGAGATATTGGATGAACCGTGGCTGGAGAGACACCTGCATATCGCGATTCAACACAGTTCCGATGAGATGCTCCGTCTGATGAATCGCCGTAACCGCAATCGAAGCGACGCCGAACTTTTTAGTATGCTTCATGAGCGTGGTTTTGCTTTGGGAACCGATTTTATTGTCGGTCATCCAGGGGAGAGTGATGCACTATGGAGAGAAGCGATGGAGAATATCCGCTCTCTTCATCTCACTCATATTCACCCCTTTACCTACTCCAAGCGAGACGGTACACCCAGCGCAACGATGAAACCAGAGATTAACGGAGCGGTATCGGCACAGCGGATGGCGGAGCTAAACGAACGGATTCACACCAACAACCTCTTATTTCGAATGTCGATGGGGAAGGTGCCTTTGGAGGTGTTGGTAGAATCGTATGACGGACAATGCTATGTGGGATATGATCAGTTTTTTAACAAAGTACTCATTGAATCACAAGAAGATTTGATAGGGAGCTGGATCACACTGGAAGATTATGAGGTGGATGATGAACATAACGTGGCAAAATTTTAATCGCAACCAGCTAATACTGATCGTTTCGGGGGGGATTATCCTCATCCTCCTCCTTTTTGCCCTTTTGCGTGACAATGCTGATACGGTGACGCTGTCTCAGGCTTCTACTTTGATCCAAAATAACCAAGTTGATAAAGCGTTCAGCGATAACGGCTACACCTATTTTGTGACGAAAGAGGAGGGGACTGTTAAAATCATCTCTTCACAACTCCCCCCCGAACTGACCGAAAATTTGGTTATTGAGCCGAAAAGTTCCAAAGGTTGGCTCTGGTTTTTTACTTTTTTTGCCCTTATCGGTGGTGCAGGGTTTTGGGCATGGAAGAATAAACTCGGATTTGAGGATGATGCCCCTATTGAAACTTCTGTTGCTACCAAAATATCACCCGCAAGTGAACCAGAAGTCTCTACCAGTACCATCCCTGTGGTTAAATCGACCGTTCGCTTCAGTGATATTGGCGGGATCACCGATGTCAAAGAGGAGCTCGAAGAGATTATCGATTTTTTGCGCAATCCAAAACGCTATTACAGTTTCGGTGCCCGTATGCCGCGCGGGGTATTGCTTGTAGGTCCTCCAGGTGTCGGTAAAACGATGATTGCCAAAGCGGTTGCGGCCGAAGCGGATGTGCCGTTTTTCTACCAAAGCGGCGCATCATTTGTTCAGATTTATGTCGGAATGGGGGCTAAGCGGGTGAGCGAGCTCTTCAATGCCGCCAAGAAAAATGCCCCTGCAATCATCTTTATTGACGAAATCGATGCTGTCGGTAAAAAACGGGAAGGGGGGAGAAATGACGAACGCGAGGGGACGCTCAACCAACTCCTCACCGAGATGGACGGGTTTGAGGAGACGAGCGGAATCGTCGTGATTGCTGCTACCAATAACATCGATGTGATCGATTCGGCACTTCTGAGGGCGGGACGGTTTGATCGCCGTATTTTCGTAGAGCTTCCGACTGCTTCCGAGCGAGAAGCGATTTTGCAAAAATACCTCCGTCAAATACCTCATGAGCTTTCGATCGGAGATGTCGCGAAAATGACGGTTGGGTTCAACGGTGCCTCTTTGGCGGCGTTGGTCAACGAGGCGGCACTATTGTGTATGCGTCAGACCGAGTTTCAAGTACGCTTGGAACATTTCATTGCGGTCAAAGACAAAGTGATGTTCGGGAAAAAGAAGATCGCGATGCTTACCCCCGAACAGCGCCGTTACCAAGTGCGCTATCAAGCAGGAAAAGTGTTTGCGGCAACTTGGTTCGATTTACCGTACGAAAAGATCACCCTCACCAACGATTCGATCACACCCCCTACCGCTGAGCCACAGTTGCGCCATGAGATCGAAGCTCATATTCGTGTCCATTTGGCGGGGTTGGCGGCATCGCAGCTCAAATTCGGAGAACACGCCAGCAATGTTTCTCATGATCTTGGTGTAGCCAAAGAATTGATCCATTCGATGATTTATGAGTATGGGATGGGGAGTACTATCCTACCCAACGCTGAGGATGAGAGTAGACTCTCTGAACGATTGCTGAGTGAAATGACGACTTTGTTGGAGCGCAATGAAAAGATCCTTGCCAAATTTGAAGCGATTTTGGATGAATATGAGCAAATTTCTAAAGCTCTCGCCAGAGCCACGATGAATGAAATTTTATAGCGGATTTTCTCTAAAGGAGGATCAATGCTTTTTTGATCCTTTTCTCGACGTGAGTGATTTTACCGTTGCTGGATTCAGTTACGGTGCCATCAAAGCGGCTTGCTACACTGCCGAAGCAATAGAGCGGATCGATACCCTCCAACTTTTTTCCCCCGCTTTTTTCCAAACCAAAAAAGAGTCGTTTCGCCGCCTTCAAATGTCTGGATATTTCAAAGACAGTGAACGTTATCTTGAAAAATTTATCACCAGCTGTTTCGCCCCTCTCCCTAAATCTCCGATTAAATTTGGGGAAAATAGTGCGAAGGCTTTGGAAGAGTTGCTCTATTTTGAGTGGACAAAAGAACTGATGGAGACGATTTGCTCCAAAGGGATACGGGTCGAGGTTTATCTCGGACTGGAAGATCAGGTGATCGATGTGGAGGGGGCGAGAGAGTTTTTTCTTTCGTTTGCAACGGTTACATCGATCCGAAAAGGGAACCATTTTTTACAGGAGTTAGTATGAGTGTTGTCAAAATAGGTGTTATTACCGCATCAGATCGTGCGAGTGCGGGGATTTATGAAGATATTTCGGGTATGGCGATTCAAGAGGCGATGAGAGATTATCTCAAATCGGAACATGAAATCGTCTATCGTTGTATCCCTGATGATCAAAACACGATTGAAGAGACAATGATGGAGTTGTGTGATCGTGAGGGGTGCTGTCTCGTTGTGACGACGGGGGGGACTGGTCCTGCAAAGCGTGACGTCACCCCTGAAGCAACCGAGAATGTATGTGAGAAGATGATGCCAGGCTTTGGTGAGTTGATGCGTCAAGTGAGCCTCAAGTATGTCCCTACGGCGATCCTTTCACGACAGACCGCTGGAATTCGAGGTCGTAGCCTCATTATCAATCTTCCTGGGAAACCCAAATCGATCCGTGAGTGTTTGGATGCGGTATTTCCGGCGGTACCGTATTGTATCGATTTGATCGAAGGACCCTATCTTGAATGCAACGAAGAGGTTATCAAAGCGTTTAGGCCAAAAGGGTAAAAAGGGACTCCTCTCGCAGAGAGGAGTGGAATGTTGATTAAACGAAATCGACTTTGGTAACGTGGTGTTTGAGACCTA
>JACXUF010000099.1 GCA_014764105.1 Sulfuricurvum sp.
ATTTGTCCCTGATGCTTTGCTGGCTATGAACGTAAAGTGGGTAACATCAGTTACATAAGAAACTCAGCGAGTAAGGAGTCTCGCTAGAGCTTTGAAACTTAAGGAGTGAGCGATGAATGAAGCATCTCTCATTGACTTGCTGCTGTCAATGGGGATAAAGAATTGTGAATTACATTGGTAAACAAATGGCAATGAAGCTATAATGGCATTATGAGATGGCGAAAAGTAAAAGCAAAAAAACAGCAACAATCTGCACAAACCAACAAACCTAAAATACATTACGCCCCTTTTGGGTCGCGTGTGGCAGGATTTGTCACCGATATTTTTATGATCGGACTACCAATCTCCCTTGTCACGATGGTGATTTTTGGATACGATCAAATGGAGAGTGCCAGCGGACTGGACGTGTTGATACACGACCCGAAAGCACAAACCAACCCCCCTAACCCCATCGCCTCTATCACCCAAATAGCCCTTTTTTTGATAATCTATGTTTGGCTTTGGCATAAAAGCGGTCAGACCCCGGGAAAAAAACTCTCTCGCATCCGTGTTGTAGATGCCGTGACACTCCAAAACGCCTCGATTTTAAAACTAACGATCCGTTTTTTCGGTTATTTTATTTCCCTGATTACCTTGATAGGATTTTTTATCCCTCTTTTGCGTAAAGATAACCGCTCTCTCCACGATCTCATAAGCGGTACTGCGGTAATCCGCGAAGAGTGACGTGGCTCTTTTAATCTCCCTATTCTATTTTTTCTATTTTGCCCTGATCGGGGTTCATATCATCTTTGTCCCCAAAATCCTCTCGATGGTTGGATATGAACCCTCTGCTATCGGAACCGTTTTTGCCGCAGCTCCACTGGTGCGGTTTGCAATCCCTTTTCTTTTTTTAAAAGGGTTCCGTCTCAGCCAAAAAACTTTTTTTACCGCTTTAGGGATTATGGCATTAGGGGCTATCGGATTTTACCCATCACTAGAACACTTTTGGCCCCTCCTTGGGGTCAATATCCTCTTTGGGGTCGGCATCGCCCTCATCCTCCCCTACATCGAAGTAATCGCACTAGAACAGATCGGCAAAGAGCGCTATGGAAAAATACGCCTATTTGGATCAATAGGATTCATCGCCGTTGCCCTCGTGCTTGTCCAATATCTAACATCCCCCCATATCGGTATCGGATTTTTAATCGCAATGGCACTTTTGACCCTTTTTTTTGGGGCATTGATCGGACTCAAAGAGGGAAAATCTACCAGCGGTGAGTGTGATGCTTCAGATGAAGAATGTCGATTTTCAATCCGAGATCATACCCCTCTGTGGATCGGATTTTTTCTGATGCAGGTGAGCTTTGGACCGTTTTATAACTTTTTTACAATCTATACGACTGATCACGGCATTTCACTGCAGATGAGTGTAAAGCTATGGAGTTTTGGAGTTATTGCCGAAATTTTGATGTTCTACTTTCAGGGGAAATTGCTGATGCGCAATCTCCATGCCCTACTGTGGATCACCGCTTTTATCACGACTTTTCGATGGATGTTGGTAGCCCTCTTCCCCGATTCTTTGGGTGTTTTATTCGCGTCTCAAAGCCTCCATGCCTTTAGCTTTGCCCTTTTCCATACCGCCGCTATCAGCGTTTTATTCTCCCTCTATCAAGCTCGTCGCCTCTCTCAGCAGTTTTTTTTCGGTATCTCATACGGGTTAGGGGGATTTGTTGGAGCACTGGGGGCTGGAATCATCTATCAATACGCCCCAGCCTATCTTTTTGTCGGAGGGGCGATTACGGCACTGGGTGCGGGGATCGCTTTTCGAAGCGGTTTTAATAATCAATGATCAATGAGGCTAAAAAAGTTTTATCGGTATGGACCGAAAGTGGCGGCGGTGTATTTGCATAATCGATTTTATAACTAATACCTATTGATAGAGACGAGTTGATTTTCGTTTCAATAGCACTTTTGCTGTAAAAGAAGTTGTGCCGCATCTCTTCGAGGTTGATCCGATAGGTCGCCTCTTGGATAAATTTAAGGTTTTCTTGAATTTGCCAATGATAAATCGCCCCGAATTTACTCGAAAAATAGCTTTCAGTAGGAAGATTATCAGGCTTATCTTGTTCATAAAGAATATTCACCTGAAAATCAAGCTTGTGATCAGTAGAGTCGATGGCTTTGACCCCCATCCCTGGTCCGGTGTATAGCTGATAATCAAACCCACCAAATCGGTCCTCTTTATAGCCGATAAGATAGTTGATCGAGGCTCTAGGACAAATTTGGTAATCGTAGTTGAATTCGCTCGACCATTTGTCTTTCGATACTTTACCGCTGTCGGTCGACTTGTACATATCGGCATGAAGACGGAATACATGCTTCTCCCACTGTTTTTTTGCCGATCCTTCAAATGCCAATGAAGTTGTGTTGGTATTCCCTTTGGTATTGATATAAGAAAACTCACTGCGAGTGATGATCGGTGTCTCCTCTGCACCCAGAAAAGTGCCTATCATCACGATGCCCAAAATCCATTGACGAATCATAATTCCCCTCTTTTGACGTGCAGATCCATCTGAGGAAAAGGGACAGTTATATGGTGTTTATCAAATTCGAGCTTAATCGACTCGGTAATTTCAAAAAGGGCATCCCAATAGTGCTCTACCGCTACCCAAGGTCGGACGACAAGCTGTACCCCATCGCGCTCCAACGCCCCCACGGCAACAACAGGCTCTGGGTCTTTGAGAATTTTGTCATGCGATTGCAAAACATTCATCACCACCTCTTTGGCCAAACGCAAATCGTCTTTGTAGTCGATTTGAAACGTCATATCGATACGGCGGGTGCTATTCCCCGTATAGTTAATGATGTTACCGGCGATTAGAGCGCCGTTAGGGATAATGATCGAACGGTTATCGACTGTCGTAAGGGTCGTCGAAAAAAGATTGATCGATCCAACATTCCCCATAACACCCGAGGCCTCGATAAAATCACCCACTTTAAATGGGCGAAAAAAGATAATAAGTACCGCAGCACCAACATTAGCAAGAGTATCTTTAAGAGCCAATCCAATAGCTAGCCCTGCCGCTCCAAAAATAGCAATAAACGACGAGGTGTTAATCCCCATATTACTTGCAGCCGCGACCACAACTGCAATAATTAATGCAACATAAACCACATTACTCGAAAACGAAATCAACGTTGCATCAACAGAGGCTCTCTCCATTGCGCGTCGCATCAATTTAATAATTTGTTGTACTATCCATTTCCCGATCAGAAAAATAGCGATCGCACCCAAAAGCTTCAACCCATATTCTGTTGCGAAATTGATCAACATTTCAGTGTAATATTCCGCTTTTGTAGTGATACTTTCAACTTTTTGTTCTACTCTATGCAACATCTATCTATACTCCACCATCTGTTTTAGATCCAATCGTTTTTGCTCACTTTGAGCCTTTAAGCGATACCCGAATGCACACATCACCGCAACGCTGTGGCCGTATTCGAGGTCTAAAATCGCTTCGACCTCCTCTTTATCAAATCCCTCGATCGGACAAGTATCGATTTTGAGGGTCGCCGCATAGGTCATCATATTAGCTAGCGCAATATAGCATTGTTTTGCCGTCCAGTTCTCCAGCAACACCTCATCGGCTTCGATGGGAGCCAAATAGTTTTTATAGACCCCCATGTAGGCATCAACCGCCTCAGCTGGGAGCCCCCTACGCTCAAACATTGTACGTACATACGGTGTATCGCTTCGTACAGCATCGTTATCGGTCGTGAAAATAACCAATTCAGAACACTCGGTGATCTGGTTTTGGTTCCAACACGCACTTTTCAGTGCTTTGCGCAGGTTAGGGTTTCGGACGACGATCAACCGCCATGGTTCCATCCCAAACGACGAAGGGGAGATTCGCCCCACTTCAAGTATCGATTCAAACTGCTCATTTGGAATCTGTTTTTCGGCATCAAACACTTTGCAAGCATGGCGAAACGCCATCGCCTCTAGGAACTCGGACACACTACACCCCTTATTATAAGCACCAACCAAATACAATCTGACCCAACTGCGCCAACACTAGGTTTCGCTTGGCGCGAAGCCCACGCACAGTACATGATGCTTATTATGTATGAATACCGCTATTTTACCGTAGAGTTCTTTATGGGGAGTAACAAGCGTTTCTAATAGGGGTAAATATTTTAGATAAGTCTCCCATGCTCTTTGGGATGCTCCACTCCGTCCCCGCTTGATGAGTTCAAAACAAACTGCCGCATTGATAAACCCCCCGTTTACGGAGGGGGTAGTTCACAAAATGTGTGGGGAAATCTATTATCACATTTGCTTAGTGTACGATTCTATCCATTTCGACGCGTGAACCCCAACTAAGATTCAGAGAAACAGCAAATGCCATTTCTCTATTTACGAAGCTTTTTTGGCGAGGTAAATTTTATTTGTAGTATCGAGCAA
>JACXUF010000100.1 GCA_014764105.1 Sulfuricurvum sp.
TTTCTGCCATATCCGAAAGATATGGCAAGCTTTAGGGGGTTGTAGGGACATTTGTCCCTGCCACTTTGCGGGCTTTGCTCGTAAAGTGCATAACATCAGTTAGTAAGTAACGAGAGAGTTTTGCTCCGCAGAACTCATACACCAGCGTGTCGGGATGATTTTTACACTTGAACCTTTTTCAAACCCCTCCACCGACGCATCTGCCATTATGTAAGCGTTGGCTGTTGAGAGAGGCAATACCATTCCAGGACCAAATTGTTTACACGGCATAAAAGATGATCCATCAAACCATCCTGGTATCAACGAACGTCTCCCTTTTTTCATTGTAAACGACTCTTTCATCTGTGTCGTTATGGTGGAGAGGTATTTATCACTCCGTCCACTCAAAGCCAAAATGATACTTTGGCCGAAGATCTCAAAACAGAGCGCCGCTGCGAGTGGATTTCCTGGGAGGTTGAGGATAAGCGTCTCTTTGATACGTCCAAACGTGGTAGGCTTCCCTGGTTTGATATCAACCGATTGAAAAGCACTCTCAAACCCCAGTGACATAAACGCCTCTTTGGTAAAATCGGCATCTCCGACACTTACCCCGCCAGAGGTAATGATGAGATCGGCATTCAAAGATCGGCGGATATGTTCTTGGATCGACTCTAGTGTATCTTCAGCCGTCCCCGTGAAAACGACATCGCATCCCAGCTCTTTGGCGCGTGCGGCAAAGGTGGGGGTGTTGGTATTGTAGAGCTGATTCTCTCCTAGCGTTTCGTAATGCATTCTAAGCTCGTTACCCGAAGAGAAGAGGCTAATGCGAGGGCGTCGATAGACACTAATGTGAGTCACCCCTTGGGAGGCTAGCAAAGAGACATGATGAGCACGAATGAGCTCTCCACTTTCGATCAGTTCCATCCCTGCTTGTATGTCTTCCCCTTTGAGGCGGATATGGGCAGAGGGTTTGATGGTGTTGGGGAGAGTGACATTTTTTCCATCGAATTGGACCTCTTCGATCGGGACGATCGCTTCACACCCTTGGGGGATTTTGGCTCCCGTCATAATACGGATACATTGATCTTCAACCATCCTGATATCATGAGCGTCTCCAGCAAAAACGGTGCAGGATTGTTTGAGAGTTTTCCCTGCATCTTCTACCCGTACCGCATATCCGTCCATGGCAGAGTTGTCGAAAGAGGGGAGGGAGTAACGTGCGGTGATACTTTGGGCAATAACGCGATGGACGGCGTTCTCTATCGGAATAATCTCTGTTTGCGTTGGTTGAGACAGTTTATAAATCAGCTCCAAAGCCTCTTCAACAGATAGTGCCATCCTCTTCCCCTTTAATCGCAATGCTTTATCAATGCATATCGTATTCATCAATTGTTGATGATGTAGGTGCATATTATAGGCAAAATAAGGTAAAATCCCCTTTATGGATGCTATGTATATTATGGGATTGAATATCCACTATTTCGGCGTTATCGTTTTGATGGGGGTCGTGGTGTTTAACATCATGATGTTGGCGTTATCGCACCATATAGTCCGCTATGCCAAACGGATGAGGATTGTCATGCCCATTTCGGGCTCGTTGATTGCATTGATCCTCTTTACAGGATTGGTGATGATGGCGGCAAAACATTTGATGTTTACGTTTTCTAATAGTGCGATGATTGTAATTGCGATCGTGATGATTGTCCTCGAAGCCAAACGGTATAAAACCCTCAAACGGCGTACCGATATCAGTCAAGAGGGTGCTTTTAGTGAGTATAAACGCAAAGCGTTCCGTTTTTTGGGGATTGAAATCACCCTTTTACTCTCAATGACTCTATGGATGATGGTCGTATGAAATTTTTGCTTCACAAAGATGCCGGTTTATCGGAACTGAGAGTTTCGGGAGACGATTACAGATACCTGATCAAAGTGCGTCGCCACAAAGTCGGTGATTTGATCCCGATGAGAACCCCAAATAATTTGGTCGAAGAGTATCGCTACCGTTTGGAGCGGACAGATGGACGTGAAGCCTATTTTTCTCTCCAAAGTCACCATCGCTCTATCGTGCAGAGTCCTCGGAATCTCCATATTGGATGGTGTTTGGTTGATCCTAAAACCATCGAAAAAACATTGCCGATGTTGACCGAGCTGGGGGTGAGCAAAATCACCTTTGTCCATTGTCGCCGCTCTCAGCAGAATTTTCGTCTCGATTTTGATCGGTTCAATCGTATTATGGAGAGTTCGATCATGCAGTGTGGTCGAACCTCGCTCATTGAACTTGGTGAATCCCCCAATCTCAGCACGTTTCTAAAATCTCATCCCGATGCGGCTATTTTCGATTTTGGGGGCGAGGTACTTCAAGGTGATGAGGTGTTGGAGACGGTCGTGATTGGATGCGAGGGGGGGTTTGATGAGAGCGAGCGTAAATTGTTCGGAAATTATCGTGTCCGAGTGTTTACCTCTCCTATGATATTGCGTTCCGAAACGGCGGCGGTGGCGATAGCATCACGGTTATTGTAAAACCGAAAAAAATTGGGTATAATTCGCCCTCAACTATCCGTCCCCAGGTACGGATGTAAAATCAAAACCATCTGGCGTACACAAGACGCCCGAAACAAGGCAAACCTATGAAAAAAGATCTCCACCCAAACGTTGTTGAGTGTGTAGTAAGCTGCGCATGCGGTAACACTTTTACGACCACCAGCACAAAAGAATCAATCCGTGTTGATATTTGCAGTGCATGTCACCCGTTCTATACCGGTTCAGAGCGTCAAGTTGACACTGCGGGTCGTATTGATAAATTCAAAAAACGTTATTCACTTAATTAAGTCAAATAACCACAAGAGAGGGAGAAGTTTATGCTGTCTCTCGTTCCTACCCCTATCGGCAATATTGCCGATATCTCACTCCGAAGCCTCGAAATTTTTTCCCAAGCCGATGTTTTTTTGTGTGAAGATACCCGTGTTACGAAACGGTTATTCAATTTTCTAAAAGAGCGCTATTCTCTCGAACTCAAAGAGGCTAAATTTATCTCTCTCCATTCGCACAATGAATCCGAATTTGTTGCATCTTTGACTCCCGATTTTTTTGATCAAAACGTTGTTTATGTGAGCGATGCGGGGATGCCGGGGATCAGCGATCCAGGGCAGATGTTGATTCGCTATTGTATCGAGCACACAATCGCATACGATGTCTTACCAGGGGCGAATGCGGTTTTAACAGCGTTTGTGGCGAGCGGATTTGTCCAAACTAAAATGCTCTTTTTTGGATTTCTGCCCCACAAAGGGAACGATAGAGCAGCAGCACTGCAAGAGGCGTTGTTCAACGGATACACAACAGTCCTCTACGAAGCACCGACACGGTTGGAGAAGCTTTTATCTGAGATTGCGGTTGCGGCACCAGAACGGAATGTTTTTTTGGCAAAAGAACTGACCAAAAAATTTCAACGCTTTTATCGGGGAAAGGGATCTGAATTGATATTGCAAATGGAGAAAGAGATACGAGGGGAATGGGTCGTGGTTATCGAAGCCTCGGAAGGCAAAGGGGTCTCTTTAAGTGAGCAGGATATTTTGACTCTTGATATCCCTAAAAAAGCGGCATCTAAACTCATCGCTAAAATTACGGGTGAAAATCCAAAAGAGTGTTATCAGCGGCTCTTAAACGCATGAAGGTAAAATAACGTATGCTTATCTATGGAAAACAACCGGTTTATTACGCGATTGAGCATCATCGTGATCGCATCAAAACACTCTATTTGGCTAAGGAGTTGGATAAAAAAGAGTACTCACACCTTATGAAAATGGGGATTGAGATTAAACGAATTCCCGAAAAAACGGCGCAGTCGATGGTTAAAGGGGGAAATCATCAGGGGTTTATCGCCGAGATTTCTCAAGTGGTTCCATATGCGTCCTCGTTTTTGAAAAAGTGCAATTTTGTTGTGGTGCTGAGCTCGATTACTGATATGGGAAATATGGGTTCACTGATTCGAAGTGCCTATGCTTTAGGGGTGGATGCTTTGGTGATCTGCGGTATCAAAGAGCCCAATCTCGAAGCAGTGATTCGTACCAGCAGCGGGGCAGCACTTGATATGCCGTTGGTCGTTATCCACAATATTCACGATGTGATGCATGAACTCAAACAATCTGGTTTCAAGCTCTACGGTGCGGTGATGGACGGTACGGATGTGCGAGAGGCTGGTTTTGCACCCAAACGAGCACTCATTTTGGGAAACGAAGGGGATGGACTTAGCGGTAGAGTTCAGAAAAATTTAGATGAGGGTGTGTCGATACCGATGGCACACAATTTTGATTCGTTGAATGTTGGCGTTGCCGGCGCGATTTTAATGGAGAGAATGCGATGAAACTAAATACATTCGAAGATTTATTGGAGTTGGGAACGGAAAAAATACACGAACA
>JACXUF010000101.1 GCA_014764105.1 Sulfuricurvum sp.
TCCATTGATCTTGCGGAGGGTAAAAAGACAGAGTGTCTGGCGTGTTGGTAAATTTGCTCTCTTTAACCGATTCGGCAATTGCGTCGGTAGAGAATACCCCCTTTGCAATCGCTGCCCCCGCTACGGTGAACGCAGCCCCTTTTAAAAATGTTCTTCTACTTTCTAAATACATCATAGTTAATCCTCTTTAGCTCATTGGTAACAATTGTGGAATCACGAGCCATACATGTTTACTCACCCACAATCCGACCAGTGCCGACACCGCAGCAATTTTCAACAAATAATACGATTGGTTTTTGAGGCTCAAACATACTAAAGCCATTGGAACCAAGAACGCCATCACTTGTCCAATCCAGAACATGATGGTGTATTCACCACCTTTGATGTAATGAAGCACCGCCGCTACCTCTTCTGCTTTCATTGGCCCAAAGACGAGTTCCGCCATGTAGAGGATGAACGAAGCCGCAGCCGCTAAACCCAACACGATTGCCAAATCTTTTTTGACAGCGTCAGAGAATTTGTTTCCACCTAGGAGAATCATCATCGCCGATCCCGCCAACAATGCCGCCAAAATCATTTGCGCCGATTCGGTCGGCATTTGCCACAATTCACGCGCTGTTGATTGTGCCATCAAACCTGCCGTATAAAGTGTCACCGGAACCGCAAGGATAACAGTATAGTTCAATAGTTTATCATACAACGCTTCGTCTTTTTTCATGTAGATCGCATACGCCATCCCCAAAAGCAATCCTACAAATCCTGTCGCCATCCATGCTCCGATCGTAATCGCCGAAGTCACATGAGGATAGAAGAAAATGTGCCAAAAGCGGAACATTTGGTGCAAATCGATCACTGTAAAGAAAAGGAAAATATGGATAAAGACGATTGAAATCGCCACCACCGGAAAACGGATAAACCCAGTTTGTTCTGGATGTTTTTTAAGCAAATAGAATCCGAGGAAAATAATCCCTGTTCCAATACTTTTTGCCCACATGTTCATTGTAATAATCCACCCCCAAACAATCCCCGGAAGGGCAACGTCAAGGGTTACAATCGCATTGGTAGCAGCAATCATTTCATGTGCCATTAGTGGTGTCCTCCTACGGGGAGATGGGTAATGTTGTTATAGAGGTTATGCCCCTCTTCACGAATCGATGCTAATGGATTGAGTGTTACATTACCGCCGCCAACATAGTAATGGTGCGGATCTGTCCCTTTTTCGACTTTACGCACTTGGACATCGCCTTGATGCGATTGGATGTATTTACTGATGCTTGACATCGGATCATCTAAATCTCCGAAAATGTTCGCCTCTACCGGACACGCTACAACACATGATGGCATCATCGAACTTGCGATACGGTGAGCGCAATAGGTACATTTATCGGCAGTTTGGGTTTGAGGATCGATGTAAATCGCTCCGTACGGACACGCCATAACACACCCTGCACAGCCGATACAACGTTCTTTATCGATATTGACGATACCGTTTTCCAAATAGTGCAACGCACTAACTGGACAAATGCGCTCACACGGTGCGTTGGCACAATGGTTACAGCGAAGCGGTGTAAATGTCCGTTTGGTCTCTGGGAACGTTCCCACATCAACATATTTGACACGTAGACGCCATGTAGACAGTGGAACTTCGTTTTCCACTTTACAAGCGATCTCACAGCCCTTACACCCCATACAGAGGCGAAGGTCTACCAAGAAACCCAATTGCATATATTCTCCTTGTTCCTGATTCACGTGATAACCATTTATGTCATACAGAACATAAATAATCTTTATTTGATGCCGTGATTACAGGCAATTGACGGCATTTCTGCTGTACCGATGGTAGCCAAATTAGGTTTAACTAAAACTAAAAAGGGATAATTTTTTACTATAATTTTTTGATATGTAACCGTTTGAAAATATTTGGGTAATCTATAAGAAATAGTTTTTTCAGCATCTACAAGATACGGATAGTTTTCGGGGATTTTATCCCTTCCACTGTAGAGACTTTGTCCTTGCAGTGAATTAATTCAAGCGGCAACGAACCGATGCGGCGTGGGCACCGAGCCCTTCAGTATCGGCGATTAGGGCGCACGCTTCGCCGATTTCATTAATTGCGACACGTGAAAAAGAGATGATTGATGATTTTTTCATGAAATTTTCAACCCCAAGTGGCGAATAAAACTTCGCTGTCCCCCCTGTAGGGAGGGTATGATTCGGTCCTGCGACATAATCACCTATTGCTTCAGGGGTGAAGTGTCCCAAAAAGATCGCTCCTGCATGCTTGATCGAGGGGAGCAGTGCAAAAGGGTTGTCAGTTGCCACTTCAAGATGCTCAGGGGCGATCTCATTCATCAGTTCAACCGCCTCTTCCATCGTTGCAGTGACGATGATTGCTGCCCGTTCTTCGATCGAGCGGCGGGCGATCGTTTCACGAGGAAGCTTTTTGAGCCAAATCTCGATCTGTTCCGCACACGCATCCGCAAAAGTAGCCGATGGTGTGATCAAAATCGAGCTCGCCATCTCATCATGCTCAGCTTGGGAAAGCAAATCGATCGCAATGTGTTCAGGATTGGCAGAGTTGTCGGCCAACACGCCGATCTCACTGGGTCCGGCGACCATATCGATGTTCACCTCACCGAAAACCATTTTTTTAGCAGTAGCGACAAAGATATTTCCCGGTCCAGTAATCACGTCAACTTTCGGAATCGTCGCTGTACCATACGCCATAGCGGCAATTGCACTCGCCCCGCCAATCTTGAACACTTCGGTAACTCCGCACAAATGACATGCCGCCAATAAAAGTTCGTTGGGCTCATTATTTGGAGTCGGCGTAGTGACTACGATCTGTTCTACTCCGGCAACCTGAGCAGGAATGACGTTCATCAACAACGAACTCGGATACGCCGCCTTCCCTCCGGGGATATAAAGTCCAGCACGATCCACCGGAGTCACTTTTTGTCCCAAAATCGTTCCGTTTGCTTCGGTATCGAACCAACTTTTCGGGAGTTGCTTTTCATGGTAAGAGCGGATCCGATCATATGCCATATGCAAAGAGGCTTTTAAGGTAGGATCTAATGCTTCGTACGCTCTTTTCATATCTTTTTCATCAATTTTTAACGCCTCACCCCCATTCGGACTCCAGCGGTCGAACTTTTCGATATGGCGCATTAATGCAGCGTCTCCATCGGCTCGGATCTCATCAATCAGATTTTTTACGACAGTGGAGACGTGCTCCATATCCATTTTACTCCGCTCAAGGAGCTCGTTAAAAACCGACTTGAAGTTAGATTCATTGGTTTGGATCAATGTCATTTACTCTCCTTTGGATTCGCACTTTTTTTATACTCTTGTTTGACGATATCGAGTGCCTTGAGATAATCTTCACTCTCTACCGCCCCCATCACTGGTTCAAACATAGGTGTTTTCCCTTTGATAAACCATGTTGCTGGCGTCCCTTGGGTTATCAAAGTAGACGGGATGTTGTTTTCATCCACGCTCCCCTCATAACTGACAAAATCGCGATTTAAAACCTTAACTACTTTCTCATTTTTAAGGGTCGTCCGCTTAAGCACATCGCACCAGCGGCATCCGTTTTTAGTAACCAAAACCATCAACGGTTTTTGCTCTTTTACGGCACGCTCTACCGCTTTGGAGAGATCTTTTTCCCATTTTACCTCTGCCCCCGACAAAGAGAGCCCCACAAGCATCACCAGTAGAAATAATTTTCTCATTTTTTAACCTTTCTGAGAATCTCTTGGGCGATATCCCCAATCTCTTTATTGCTTACATCGATAACAATATCGGCCACTTTTTTATAGTGCGGATAACGTTCGTCATAGAGCTTGATAGCCTTTTCCATATCTTGCAATAATGGACGTTTTCGTAATTTTTTCTCTGCATCCGGATGAGATTTAATCCGCTCGATGATTGTCTCAAACGGAGCATGAAGATAAACAACTGTACCGATTTTTTTGAGATTCGGTACTTTAAAAAAACCGCCCCCTGTAGATATAAGGGTCCCTTTCACCTCTTTTTGGAGCCAAGAAGCCACTTTTTTCTCTAAAGAGCGAAAATACTCTTCACCCTCTTGCTGAAATATCTTTTTGATTCGGCGGTTTTCCATACTCTCGATAATATCATCCGTATCCAGTGCCACCAAATCCGACTGTTTGACAATCTCCCGTGCCACAGAACCTTTACCAACCCCCATAAAACCGATCAAGACAATGTTTTTCATAAATATTCTACTTTGATTTATAATAGCGCAATCATATCACGCATTAACTTAGGAGTATTCCTTGATCCCCATCCACAATCTTGACACATTGCAAAAACCAACGTTTAATTCTGAAACTTTTGCCCAACTTTTTCAAAACGGTTC